>JBDSTJ010000149.1:0-13648 GCA_039928335.1 Streptosporangiaceae bacterium
AGGGCGCGGGAAGCCCGGCCGGGTACGGCATCCATCCCCTACTCCTGGACGCCGCGCTCCAGCCCGGCCTCGCACTCGACGGGCCGGTACGGCTGCCCTTCACCTGGGCCGGAGTGTCGCTCTGGGCCGGCGGAGCGACCTCCCTGCGGGTGCGGTTGTCACCGCACGCCGACGATGACCACGCGCTGTCCATCCTGGTGACCGACACGCTCGGCGCTCCGGTCCTGACCGCGGACGCGGTCGTGAGCCGCCCGGCCGACGCCGCCCGGCTCCGGGAGACGGCCGGGCGGGTCACGACCCGAGCCCGGTCCGGCACCGGGCGGCGCAAAGCCGCCGACGGGTCCACCGTCGACTGGCCGTCCCGGCTGGCGGGGCTGGCCGAGGCCGAACGGTACCGGCTGGTGCTCGACCTGGTCCGCGGCCAGGCCGCCAGTGTGCTGGGGCACCCCGACGCCGGGGCGGTGCGGGCCGGAGCCAGCTTCAAGGAGTTGGGCTTTGAGTCCCTGACCGCGGTCGAGCTGCGCAACCGGCTCGCCACCGCCACCGGCCTGCGGCTGCCCGCCGCGCTGGTCTTCCGGCATCCCACCCCCGAGGGCGTCGCCGGCCACCTGCTGGAGCACCTGTCCCCGGCCGGCGCGGCCCCGCTGCCCCGGCAGGACCGGCTCGATCCGATCCTCGCCGAACTGGCCCGGCTTGAGGGCGACCTGATCGGGGTGACGCTCGGGGAGGGCGACTCCGGTGCGGTCACGACCCGGTTGGAGGGCCTGCTGTCCCGATGGCGGGCCACCCACCGGCAGACGAACGCGATCAGCGCCGCGGAGCTGGAGTCCGCGTCCACCGACCAGGTCCTTGACTTCATCCAGAACGAGCTTGGGGTGTCCTGAATGCGCTGGGTGCGACCGCTGAAGCCGGGTGATTCCAGATGACGAACGAAGAGAAGCTGGTCGGGGTGCTCAAGCGGGTCTCCGCCGAGCTGCACGACGCGCGCCTGCGGCTGCGCGAGGTCGAGGAACGCACGCAGGAACCGGTCGCCGTGGTCGGCATGGCCTGCCAGTTCCCCGGCGGGGTGACCTCGCCCGAGCAGTTGTGGGACCTGCTCGTCGCGGGTGTCGACCCCATCGGCGAGTTCCCCGCCGACCGTGGCTGGGACCTCGACGGCCTGTACCACCCGGACCCGGCCCACCCGGGCACCAGCTACGTCCGCGAGGGCGGATTCCTCTATGACAGCGACCGGTTCGACGCGGAGTTCTTCGGCATCAGCCCCCGTGAGGCCCTGGCGATGGACCCGCAGCAACGGTTGCTGCTGGAGACCGCCTGGGAGGCGTTCGAACGGGCCGGCATCGACCCGGTGTCGCTCAAGGGCAGCCGTACCGGGGTGTACGCCGGGGTGTCGGGCCAGGACTACCTGTCCCGCACCCTGCGGATCCCCGAGGGCTTCGAGGGCTACGCCACCACCGGTACCCTCCCCAGCGTGGCGTCGGGCCGGGTGGCCTTCACCTTCGGGCTCGAGGGCCCGGCGGTGACCGTGGACACCGCGTGCTCGGCTTCGCTGGTCGCGATCCACCTGGCCTGCCAGGCGCTGCGGCAGGGCGAGTGCACTCTGGCGCTGGGCGGCGGCGTCACCTCGCTGACCACCCCGATCATGTTCACCGAGTTCTCCCGGCAGCGCGCGCTGGCTCCGGACGGCCGGTGCAAGTCGTTCGCCGCGAACGCCGACGGCACCGGCTTCTCCGAAGGCGTCGGGCTGGTCCTGCTGGAACGGTTGTCGGACGCCCGCCGCAACGGGCGCCGGGTGCTGGCGGTGATCCGTGGCTCGGCGATCAACCAGGACGGGGCCAGCAACGGGCTGACCGCGCCCAACGACGTCGCCCAGGAGCGCGTGATCGGCCAGGCCCTGGCCGGTGCCGGGCTGTCCCCGGCCGAGGTCGACGCGGTCGAGGCACACGGCACCGGCACGGGCCTCGGCGATCCGATCGAGGCCGAGGCGCTGATGGCCACCTACGGCCGGGAGCGCGCCGGCGGCCGGCCGCTGTGGCTCGGCTCCCTCAAGTCCAACATCGGGCACACTCACGCGGCGGCGGGTGTGGCGGGACTGATCAAGATGGTGATGGCGCTGGAGCGTGAGCTGCTCCCGGCCAACCTGCACCTCGCCGAGCCCAGCCCGCACGTGGCCTGGGCCGACAGCGGGGTGCGGTTGCTGACCGAGCCGGTTCCGTGGCCGCGCGGCGAACGCAGCAGGCGGGCCGGGGTGTCCTCGTTCGGGATCTCCGGCACGAACGCGCACCTGATCGTCGAGCAGGCTCCCGAGCCCGCCGAACCCACGGCACAGCAGGACCCGGCCGGGCTGACCCCCTGGGTGCTGTCGGCGCGCAGTGCCGCGGCCCTGCGGGGTCAGGCGGCGGCGCTGGCCGCCCGGGTGCGCGCCGAACCCGCCGTGTCGCCCGCCTCGATCGGCTGGTCGCTGCTGCGGTCCAGGTCCGTGTTCGAGCACCGGGCCGTGGTGGTCGGCGAGGGCCGGGCCGAGCTGCTCGCCGGACTCGAGGGGCTGGCGGCCGGCGAAGCACACCCGGCCGTGGTCGATCCGGGTGTCCCCATGATCCAGTCGCACGGCCCCGGCCCGGTGCTGGTGTTCCCGGGTCAGGGCTCCCAGTGGGCCGGGATGGGCGCTGAGCTGTTGGAGTCCTCACCGGTGTTCGCGGCGCGGATCGCCGAGTGCGAGGTGGCGCTGAGCCCGTACGTGGACTGGTCGCTGACCGAGGTTCTGCGGGGTGACGGTGTCGAGCTGAGCCGGGTGGACGTGGTCCAGCCGGTGTTGTGGGCGGTGATGGTGTCGCTCGCGGCGGTGTGGGCCGAGCTCGGGGTGGTGCCGGCCGCGGTGGTGGGGCACAGCCAGGGTGAGATCGCGGCGGCATGCGTCGCGGGCGCCCTGTCGCCGGCCGACGGGGCGAAGATCGTGGCGTTGCGCAGCCAGGCGTTGCGCAGCCTGTCCGGCCTCGGCGCGATGGCCTCGCTGGGCGTCGGCCGCGAGCACGCGGCGCGGCTGCTGGGCCCGGACGTCGTGGTGGCCGCGGTGAACGGCCCGCATTCCACGGTGATCTCCGGGCCGCCCGACCAGGTCGCCGCCGTGCTGGCCAGGGCCGAGGCCGAGGGCCTGCGGGCCCGGATGATCGAGGTGGACTACGCCTCGCACGGGCCGCAGGTCGACTCGATCGCCGGGGAACTGGCCGATCGGCTGGCCGGAGTGTCGGCATCCGGTTCTGCCGTGCGTTTCTACTCGACGGTGACCACCGGAGCACTGGAGGGCACCGAACTCGGAGCCGACTACTGGGTGACCAACCTCCGCCGCCCGGTCCGGTTCGCCGACACCGTCCAGACGCTGCTGGCCGACGGCCACCGGGTGTTCGTCGAGGTCGCACCGCACCCGGTACTCGCCGTCGGCCTGCAGGAGTGCTTCGAGGAGGCCGGCCTCACGGCCGCTGTGCTCCCGACGCTGCGCCGGGACGAGGGGGGGCTGCGTGCGGTGGCGCGCGCCGCCGGTCGGGCATTCGCCGCTGGGACCGGGGTGGACTGGGCGGTCTGGTTCCCCTCCGACCCCGCCCCGCGCGTCGTGGACCTGCCCACCTATGCCTTCCAACGGGAGCGCTACTGGCTGGACGGTCACAGCGGGAGCGCGGACGGCGACCCCGTGGGGCTCGGGCTCGTCTCGGCGCGGCACCCGCAACTCGGTGCCTCTGTCGACCTCGCGGACGGTGACGTCCACCTGCTCACCGGCCGGGTTCCCGCCGGTGGCTGGTTGGCCGAGCACCAGGTCCTGGGCAGCACGATCGTGCCCGGCACGGCCCTGGTCGAGTGGGCCCTGCGGGCCGCCGACCAGGTCGGCCTGGTCGGGGTCGAGGAGCTGGTGCTGCAGACACCCATGACGTTGCCGTCCTCGGGAGCGCTGCGGGTGCAGGTGGTCGTGGACGCGCCCCGCGACGACGGGAGACGTGAGGTGCGGATCCACGCCCGGCCCGACGTCGACGACGGTCCGGGCTGGGTGTGCCACGCGCGCGGTTCGCTCAGCCCCGAGCCGGCGGTGCCGCCGGACGGGCCCGGCGGCGACTGGCTGCCCGCCGGCGCGGAACCGGTGGACGTCGGTACCTTCTACGAGCGTGCCGCCGCGGCGGGATACGAGTACGGCCCGGCGTTCCAGGGGCTGCGCGCACTGTGGCGGCACGGCCCGGAACTGCTGGCCGAGGTGAGGCTGCCCGAAGCCGCGGGGCCGGCCGCCGGATTCGGTGTTCACCCCGCGCTGCTGGACGCCGCCCTGCACCCGTTCCTGCTGGCCGACCTGCCGACGGACCTGGCCGAGACCGGGACCGGCCGGCAGGTGTGGCTGCCGTTCTCCTGGTCCGGGGTGTCGCTGTGGGCCACCGGTGCCGCCACGGTCCGGGTCAGGCTGGCCGTACACCAACAGCCCGGTGAACGGCGGGTGCGGGTCACGGTGACCGACACCGCCGGCGACCTCGTGCTGAGCGCGGACTCGGTGGTGATGCGCCCGTCCGGTACCGGGCGGTTGACGGCCCGGGACGCCCGTGACCTGTACGTCCTCGACTGGACTCCCGTTCCGGCGGACTTCCCGGCGGACGCCCTCGACTGGGCGGTGCTGGGCCCCGACCACCTCGGCCTGAGCGCTCTCACCGGCACCCGGTTCGAGCCGGGTGGGCCGGTTCCGCCGGTCGTGCTGACCGCGGTCCCGGCCGGCGGGGAGGGACCGGCGGTGGTGGAAGGCGTCCTGGCGGACGTGCAGGCCTGGCTCGCCGAGCCGGGGACGGTCGAGTCCCGGCTGGTCGTGGTCACCCGGGGGGCGGTCTCCACCGAGGACGGCCCAGTGGACGGCTCGGTGGACGGCTCGGTGGACGCGGTGGGCGCGGCGGTGTGGGGGCTGGTGCGCAGCGCCCAGTCGGAGAACCCGGGCCGGTTCGTGCTGCTCGATCTCGACGAGGACCTGGCCGGCGTCGCGGCGGCGGTGCTGCTGGCGACGGAGAAGGACGAACCCCAGATCGCGCTGCGCGGGGGCCGGGCGCTGGTGCCCCGGCTGGTCCGCGCGGGCGACGGCGGGACGGGTCCGTTGCGGGACGGGGCCTGGCGGCTCGGCCTGACCAGGCCGGGCACGGTCGACGACGTCACCGTGGTGCCGTGCCCCGAGGCGCTCGCGACCCTGGAGACCGGACAGGTCAGGGTCTCGGTGCGCGCGGCCGGGGTCAACTTCCGCGATGTGCTGATCGCGTTGGGGATGTATCCGGGCGGCGGGGTCTTCGCCGGGAGCGAAGGTGCCGGCGTCGTGACGGAGGTGGGCCCCGGCGTCACCGAACCGGCCGTGGGCGATCAGGTGATGGGCCTGTTCGAGGGCGCGTTCGGGCCGTTGGCGGTCGCCGACGCCCGCATGCTGGCCCGGATCCCCGCCGGATGGGACTTCCTACGGGCGGCCTCGGTACCGGTGGCGTTCCTGACGGCCTGGTACGGCCTGGCGGACCTGGCGGGACTGCGGGCCGGTGAGAAGGTCCTGATCCACGCCGCTACGGGCGGGGTGGGGATGGCGGCGGTGCAGATCGCCCGTCATCTGGGTGCTGAGGTGTACGCGACGGCCAGCCCCGGTAAGCACGGGGTGCTGGCGGAGATGGGCATCGACGAAGCGCACCGGGCGTCGTCTCGTGATCTGGACTTCGAGTCGGTCTTCCCGCAGGTGGAGGTGGTCCTCAACAGCCTGAGCGGTGAGTTCGTGGACGCGTCGCTGCGGTTGCTGCGGCCCGGCGGCCGGTTCGTGGAGATGGGCAAGACCGACGTTCGTGCGCCCGAGGGGATCCGCTACCTGGCTTTCGACCTGATCGGCGACGCGGGACCGGAGCGGATCGGGGAGCTGCTGGGCGTCGTCGGCGAGCTGTTCACGACCGGGGCGCTGCAACCGGGACCGGTGCGGACCTGGCCGCTGGCTCAAGCAAGGCAGGCGTTGCGACACCTGAGCCAGGCGCGGCACACCGGGAAACTGGTCCTGGCGGTTCCGGCCCCACTGGATCCGGACGGAACCGTACTGATCACCGGCGGCACCGGCACCCTCGGCGGTCTGATGGCCGAACATCTGGTCGTGGCCTGGGGAGTCAGGAACCTGCTGCTGGTGAGCCGCAGGGGAGCCGAGGCACCCGGAGCGCAGGACCTCGCCGTGAAGCTCTCGGAGCTGGGCGCGCAGGTCCGGATCGTCGCCGCCGACCTGAGCGAGCCGGCAACCGTGACGGACCTGGTCGAGGGCGTCGACCCGGACCACCCGCTGACCGGGGTGATCCACTCGGCGGGGGTCCTGGCCGATGCGATGATCACCTCGCAGACCCCGGAGAGCCTCGCCGGAGTGTGGGCGGCCAAGGCCGGGATCGCGCTGAACCTGCACCACGCCACCGCAGGCCTGCGGCTCGGCATGTTCGTGATGTTCTCCTCCTTCGCCTCGGCCCTGGGCACCCCGGGGCAGGCCAACTACGCGGCCGCCAACGCGTTCTGTGAGGCGCTGGCCTCGCGGCGACAGGCCGCCGGGCTGCCCGGACTGTCGGTGGCCTGGGGCCTGTGGGCGGCGGCCAGCGACCTCACCGGGAAACTCGCCGGGACCGACCTCGCCCGGATCGGCAGGGTCGGGATCAAGGCCACGGCGACCGACCAGGGCCTGGCCTCGCTCGACGCCGCCTACGCCCACGGACGCCCGTCCCTGCTCGCGCTCACCCTCGACACCCGGGCCCTGGCCGGTGCCCCCGGCCTGCCCTCGCCACTGCGCGACCTCGCCGCCGACGGGCGCGGCAGGCGGACCGCCGCACCGCCCGCACCCCCGGCGGACTGGGCCGGAAGGCTCGCCGGGCAGCCGCAGGCCGAACAGCGGCGGCTGCTGCTCGGCCTGGTCCGCGGCCATGCCTCCACCGTGCTCGGGCACGCCGATCCCGGCAGGGTGCAGGCCGGCTCCTCGTTCAAGGAACTCGGGTTCGACTCGCTGACCGCGGTGGAGCTGCGCAACCGGCTCTCGGCCGCGACCGGCCTGCGTCTCCCGGCCGGCCTGGTCTTCGACTATCCCGAGGCGGCGGCGCTCGCCGACCACCTGCTCGGCCTTCTCGCGCCTGTCGCAGCCGATCCCGCACCGGGCGGCCCGTTCCTCGGCGACCTGGCCCGGCTGGAGAACACCCTGTCGGCCGTCGCCGTCGAGAACGTGGACTCCGACGCGGTCACGGTCCGGCTGGAGACCCTGCTGGCCAGGTGGAAAGCGATGTGCACCTCCCCGGACGGCGGCGACGCCACGCAGAGACTGCAGGTCGCGACGGCCGAGCAGCTTCTCGACTTCATCGACAACGAACTGGGTCTGTCATGACCGGCACGAGACAGGCAGGTGGTCGTCCATGGTGAACGAAGAGCAGCTGGTCGACTATCTGAGGCGGGTGACCGGCGACCTGCACACCACCCGGCAGCGCCTGCACGAGGCCGAGGAGCGGTCGCACGAGCCGGTGGCCGTGGTCAGCATGGCCTGCCGGCTGCCCGGCGGCGTGTCCTCGCCCGAGGACCTGTGGCGGCTGGTCGCCGACGGCGGGGACGCGATGGGGGAGTTCCCCGGTGATCGCGGCTGGGACCTGGAGCGGCTGTTCCACCCCGACCCCGACCACCCCGGCACCAGCTACGCCGACAGGGGCGGGTTCCTCTACGACGCCGACCGGTTCGACGCGGCGTTCTTCGGGATCAGCGCGAGGGAGGCGCTCGCGATCGACCCTCAGCAGCGACTGCTCCTGGAGGTGGCGTGGGAGCTGCTGGAACGCGCCGGGATCGACCCGCTGACGCTCAAGGGCTCCCGGACCGGGGTCTACGCCGGAGCCGCCCTGCCGGGCTTCGGCACCCCGCACCTCGACCGGAGCGCCGAAGGTCACCTGGTGACCGGCAACGCCCCGAGCGTCCTGTCCGGCCGGGTCTCCTACACACTCGGGCTCGAGGGCCCGGCGGTGACGATCGACACCGCGTGCTCCTCCTCCCTGGTGGCGATGCATCTCGCCTGCCAGGCGCTGCGGCAGCAGGAGTGCACCCTCGCCCTGGCCGGCGGGGTCACGGTGATGTCCATGCCGCACGTGTTCACCGAGTTCGCCCGGCAGCGCGGTCTGGCCGCAGACGGCCGGTGCAAACCGTTCGCCGAGGGTGCCGACGGCACGGCCTTCTCCGAGGGAGCCGGACTCCTGCTGCTGGAACGCCTGTCCGACGCCCGCCGCAACGGCCACCAGGTCCTCGCGGTGATCAGGGGTTCTGCGGTCAACCAGGACGGGGCCAGCAGCGGACTGACCGCGCCCAACGGGCCGTCCCAGCAGCGGGTGATCCGCCAGGCGCTGGCCGCCGCGCGGCTGTCGCCTTCGGAGATCGACGCGGTCGAGGCGCACGGCACCGGAACCCGGCTGGGCGACCCGATCGAGGCTCAGGCGCTGCTGACCGCCTACGGGCAGGACCGGTCGGCGGACCGGCCGCTGTGGCTCGGCTCGGTCAAGTCCAATCTCGGCCACACCCAGGGCGCGGCGGGCACGGCCGGGGTGATCAAGATGATCATGGCGTTGCGGCACGAGCGGCTGCCGGCGACCCTGCACGTCGACCGGCCGACCCCGCAGGTGAACTGGGACGGCGGCGCCGTCCGGCTGCTCACCGAGCCGGTCGGCTGGCCCCGCGGCGAGCGGATCAGGCGCGCGGGGGTGTCCTCGTTCGGGATCTCCGGGACCAACGCGCACCTGATCCTGGAACAGGAGCCCGCCGGGGCGGACCGGGAGCCCGCCGCTGCACCCTCCGACGGGTTCACCCTGCCCTGGGTGCTGGCGGGCCGCGGCGACCGGGCGCTGCAGGCGCAGGCCACGGCGCTCGCCGCGCATCTGGCCGCAGACCCGGGTCTGAGCCCCGCCGACGTGGGATGGTCGCTGGCCGAGACCCGTTCGACGTTCGAGACCCGGGCGGTGGTGATCGGCTCCGACCCCGAGGTGCTGCGCGCCGGTCTGACCGCCCTGGCCGAGGACCGGAGCCACGCCGCGCTGGTCCGGGCCGAGGCACCCCCGGCCATCGGCGGGACGGCGTTCCTGTTCACCGGGCAGGGCAGCCAGGTGCCGGGCATGGGCCGGGAGCTCCACCGAACCTTCGCGGTGTTCGCTGCGGCCTTTGACGAGGTCTGCGGCCAGCTCGACCCGTTGCTCGGCCGGTCCCTGCGGGAGGTCGTCTTCGCCGGGGAGGCCGCGGAGCTCGACCGGACCGACCTCACCCAGGCGGCGTTGCTCGCCGTCGAGGTGGCGCTGTACCGGCTCGTCGAGTCGTTCGGCCTGGAGGCCGCCTATCTGACCGGGCATTCGGTGGGTGAGCTCGCCGCGGCCCACGTCGCGGGGGTGCTGTCCCTGCCGGACGTGTGCACCCTGGTCGCCGCCCGGGGCCGGCTGATGCAGGCGCTCCCCGAGGGCGGCGGCATGGTCGCCGTCGAGACGTCCGAGGAGCAGGTCCGGCCGCTGCTCGACGCCGAATCGGCCCGGGTCGCCATCGCCGCCGTCAACGGGCCGACCGCGCTCGTGCTGTCCGGCGACGACGAGGCCGTCGACGCGATGGCCCGCACGCTGGCCGGGCGCGGGCACCGGACCCGGCGGCTCCGGGTCAGCCACGCCTTCCACTCGCCCCGCCTGGACCCGATGCTGGAGGAGTTCCGTGCGGTCGCCCGGACCCTGGAGTTCCACCCGCCGCGGATCCCGATGATCTCCAACCTCACCGGCGAGCCGGCCACCGCAGGGGAGCTGGGCGACCCCGACTACTGGGTACGGCACGTCCGGGAACCGGTGCGGTTCCACGACGGCCTGCGCGCCCTGCGGCGGGAGGGTGTGGCACGCTACCTGGAGCTCGGGCCGGACTCCGTGCTGACGGCGATGGCCCGGACCAGCCTGACCACCGCGGACTCCGCGCCGGTCTGCGCCGCCGCCATGCGCAGGGACCGCGACGAGCCGGCCACCCTGCTGACCGCGCTGGCCCAGATCCACGTCGACGGCGGCACAGTCGGGTTCGGCGCGGGGTTCCCGCCCGGTGCCGGGCAGGTGCCCTTGCCGACCTACCAGTTCCAACGCCGCAGGTTCTGGCGGCCCACCCCGGACGCCACCGGCGACATCCGGTCGGCCGGGCTGGGCCCGACCGGCCACCCGCTGCTCGGCGCCGTGGTCGAACCGGCCGACGGCGGCGGGCTGTTCCTGACCGGGCGGCTGTCCCTGCGCGAGCACCCCTGGCTGGCCGATCACGCCATCCAGGACGGGGTGCTCCTGCCCGGTACGGCGTTCCTCGAACTGGCACTGCTCGCCGGTGAGCAGGCCGGCTGCGAGCTGGTCGAGGAGCTCACCCTGGAGACCCCCCTGCTGCTGCCCGCCACCGGCGCGGTCGAGGTACAGCTCGCGGTCTCGGCCGCCGACGCCTCCGGGCGGCGGCCGGTCGCCGTCCACTCCCGTCCGGCGGGCGATCCGGCCGGGCCGGGCGGCTGGCTCCGCCACGCCTCCGGGATCCTGGCGAGCCCGACGCCCGCCGCTGTCCCGTCGCCGTTGACCGACTGGCCGCCGCCGGGCGCGGTCCCGGTCGACGTCGCCGGACTCTACGAAAGCCTGGCCGAGCAGGGCTACGACTACGGGCCCTCCTTCCGTACGCTGCGAGCCGCGTGGCGGTGCGGTGCGGAGCTGTTCGCCGAGATCGCCCTCCCGGCCGACCGGCGAGCCGAGGCCCAGGACTACGCGCTCCACCCCGCCCTCGCCGACGGGGCGCTCCACCCGGTCGAGGTGCTGTTCGGCGGCAACGGCGAGCCGGGAACGGTGCGACTGCCGTTCTCCTTCAAGGGTGTGCGCCTGTTCGCGACCGGAGCCGCGGCGGTGCGGGTGCGGATGGCCGCGGCCTCCGCCGACGCGGTGACTCTGACGATCTCCGACGAGACCGGTGCCCCGGTGGCCGCCATCGAGGCGCTGGAGCTGCGCACCGTCTCGGCGGACCGGTGGCGCGCTGCCGACGAGCCGCTGTACCGGCTGGACTGGCAGCCCTACCCGGTGCCCACCGGCCTGGCCGCCCCGGCCGGGGAGTGGGTTGTCCTCGGACCGGACGATCTCGGCCTCATGTCGGTTCCCGACCTGGCCTCGCTGCGGGCCGAGGTCGCGGCCGGCCGGCAGGTCCCGGACCTGGTCCTGGCGCCCTGCCCGGCCGGAACGGCCGGAGACGACCAGCCCGCACTGGTGCGCGCCGCGCTCCACCGGGTGCTGGGCCTGCTGCAGGAGTGGTTCACCGACGACCTGCTCGACCAGGCCCGCCTGGTGGTCGTGACCCACGGCACGAACCTGGTCGATGCCCCCGTGTGGGGGCTGGTCCGGGCCGCGCAGGCCGAGCATCCCGGCCGTGTCCTGCTGCTCGACCTGGACGGCGACGAAGCGTCCCGCCGGGTCCTGCCCACGGTCCTGCCCTACGCCGAGCCCGAACTGGCCATCACCGAGGGGGCGGTCCGGGTCCCGCGCCTGGTCGAGACCGAACCAGTGGAGGCCTCGCCGGTCCTCGACCCGGACGGCACCGTCCTGCTCACCGGCGGCACCGGCGCGCTGGGCCGGGTGGTCGCCCGGCATCTCGTGACCGTCCACGGCGTCCGGCACCTGCTCCTGGCCAGCCGGACCGGGCCCGCGGCGGAGGGGGCCGGCGACCTCGTCGCCGAACTGGCCGAGGCCGGAGCCCAGGTGCGGGTCGAGGCCTGCGACACCGCCGACCCCGAGGACCTCGCCCGGCTGCTCGCCCGGATCCCCGGCGACCACCCGCTGCGGGCGGTCTTCCACGCGGCCGGCGTGCTCGACGACGCAGTGATCACCTCGCTCACTCCCGAGCGGGTCGACGCCGTGCTCGCCCCGAAGCTCGACGCGGCCTGGAACCTGCACCGCCTGACCCGGGACCTGGACCTGACGGCGTTCGTGCTGTTCTACTCGGCCGCCTCCGTGCTGGGCAGCGGCGGGCAGGCCGCCTATGCGGCGGCGAACATGTTCCTCAACGCCCTGGCGGAGGACCGGCGGTCCCAGGGTCTGCCGGGGCTCTCCCTGGCCTGGGGGCTGTGGGCCTCCGGCGGTGGGATGACCGGCGGTCTCGGCGAGGCCGACCTCGCCAGGATGAAACGCTCCGGTGTCGCCGCGCTCAGCGACGAGCGGGCGCTGGCCCTGCTCGACCGGGCGCTGGACAGCCCGTACCCGACCCTCGTGCCGGTCCGGTTCGACGCCGCCGCGCTGGGTGTCCAGGCGGCCGCAGGCCTGCTGCCGCAGGTGCTGCGGGGCCTGGTCGGTGTGCCGGTCCGGCCCGTCGCGGCGGCTCCCACCCTGCCCGGCCGGCTGGCCGGGCTGTCCGCCACCGACCAGGACCGGGTCCTCGGCGACCTGGTCCGTGAGCAGGTCGCCCTCGTGGTCGCCCATCCCTGCCCGGAGACCCTCGAGCTGGGCCGGGCCTTCCAGGAGCTGGGTTTCGACTCGCTGACCGCCCTCGACCTGCGGCACCGGCTCACCGCCACGACCGGGCTCCGGATCCCGGCCACCGTCGTCTTCGACCATCCGACGCCCGAGGCGCTCATCCGGTACCTGCGCGGTGAACTGCTCGGCGGGACCCCCAAGGCCGCCTCACCGGTGGTCGCCTCACCGGTGGTCGCCGTGCCGGGGTCCGACGACGACCTGATCGCGATCGTGGGGATGGCCTGCCGGTACCCGGGCGGGGTGCGCTCGCCGGGCGAACTGTGGGATCTGGTGGCCGCCGGCGGAGACGCGGTAGGGCCGTTCCCGGCGGACCGCGGCTGGGACCTGACGGATCTGTACGACCCCGACCCGGACCGGACCGGACACAGTTACACGCGGGCCGGCGGGTTCCTCCACGAGGCGGCCAGGTTCGACGCGGGATTCTTCGGGATCAGCCCCCGGGAGGCGACAGCGACGGACCCGCAGCAGCGGCTGCTGCTGGAGACCGCCTGGGAGGCTTTCGAGCACGCCGGAATCGATCCGGCGACCCTGCGCGGCAGCCAGACCGCCGTGCTCACCGGGGTGATGTACGACGACTACGGGAGCCGTTTCCTGGGCCGGATACCCGACGGCGTCGAAGGCCGCCTGATGACCGGGAGCGCCCCCAGCGTGCTGTCGGGCCGGGTGGCTTACACGTTCGGACTGGAAGGCCAGGCGGTGACGGTCGACACCGCGTGCTCGTCGTCGCTGGTGGCCATGCACCTGGCGGCGCAGGCGCTGCGGCAGGGCGAGTGCACGCTGGCCCTGGCCGGAGGGGTGACGGTGATGTCGACCCCGAACACGTTCGTGGAGTTCTCCCGCCAGCGCGGGCTGGCCCCGGACGGGCGGTGCAAGTCGTTCGCGGCCGCCGCGGACGGCGTCGGCTGGGGCGAGGGCGCGGGGCTGGTCGTCCTCGAACGTCTGTCGGACGCCCGCCGCAACGGGCACCGGGTCCTCGCGGTGATCCGGGGCTCGGCGCTGAACCAGGACGGCGCCAGCAATGGCCTGACCGCGCCGAACGGCCCTTCGCAGGAGCGGGTGATCCGGCAGGCGCTGGCCACCGCGGGCCTGTCCCCGGCCGAGGTCGACGCGGTCGAGGCGCACGGGACCGG
>JBDSTJ010000150.1:0-14299 GCA_039928335.1 Streptosporangiaceae bacterium
GGCGCAGGACCTGCAACGTGGACCCGCCGGTGAACGGGGTGGTCCCGCAGCACATCTCGTACAGCATGATCCCGAGCGCGTACAGGTCGGACGCGGCGGTCGGCGCGTGGCCGTCGAAGACCTCCGGCGCGACGTACTGCGGGGTCCCGACCAGCATCGTGGAGCGGGCGCTGCCGGACTGTTCGGCGATCCGGGCGATCCCGAAGTCGGTGAGCCGGGCCACCGGCGGTATCACCCGCAGGTCCATCAGCACGTTCTCGGGCTTGATGTCGCGGTGCACCACCCCCGCCTCGTGCACGGCCGCGAGCCCGGCCGCGGTCTCCGCGCCGATCCGGCAGGCCTCCGCGGGCAGCAGTGACCGGTGCGCGCTGAGGACGCCCCGCAGGTCCCGGCCCTCGATCAGGTCCATGACGATCGCCAGGGTCTCGCCCTCGACGACGAGATCGTGCACCTTCACCAGGTTCGGGTGGTCGAACCCGGTGAGGATCGCGCTCTCCTGGACGAACCTGCGGACGGTCTCGGGGTCACGGCCCAGGGCATCGTGCAGGACCTTGAAGGCGTAAGGGGAGTTGTCGGCGGTGGATTTTCCTCGCCAGACCTCTCCGGTAGCCCCGCGGCCCAGCGCCTCTTGGAGTACGTAGCCGCTTCCCAGGGGTCGTTCCACGCCGCGCACCAGCTCTCCGGATCGGCCGTCCGCCGCGCGGACGGTCCCGTCGAGCAGGGCACCACAGCGCGATCGCGGCCGTTAACCCCCAGATTCGGGGGTGGCCCCGCCGCCGTCCCGGCCGCCAGGCTGATCTCGGAGAGATCAGCGGCCGGTGAGGTCGGCGACCAGGGAGACGTAGTCGAGGCCGGCGTCGGTGAGGAGGTCGAGCGCCTTCTGCGGGGGGAGCTGGCCGATCCGGGTGGGCTTGCCGACCAGGCCGATGCTCGACAGGCCGTCGCCGCTGGCCAGCAGTGACGTGGGGGTGGACAGGCCGGAGGCGCGGTAGAGACGCCAGGCGTTGCCGGCCGGGGCGGTGGCCACCAGCAGGTCCGGGCGGCGCCACACGATGAAGGCCCAGCGGCCGTTGGAGCGGGCGTGCACCAGGGGGATCTTCTCGTGCCTCTCCAGCGCGGTCGCCGCGCGGGCCGCGATCGGGAGCGGATTGGAGAAGGAACCCGACACATGGTAGATGCCGTTCTCGCAGTCCAGATCGAGACTGTCGTCCCCAAAGGCGCGCTGGATCAGGCTGATGGGGTCATCGCCGGTCTCAATGTCGTCCATCTGGTCCCCAATGTGTGCAGCGGTGAATGGCGGATCTTCGGTCTCTGGTGAGACCGTACAAGGCGCGCCGCCCTCAGGACGCCCCAGGGGCCCGGGCACCAGAAAACCTCCCCCCGGTGGATATGGGGGGAGGTCAGGTGTGTGGACGATACTGGGATTGAACCAGTGACCCCTTCCGTGTCAGGGAAGTGCTCTCCCGCTGAGCTAATCGTCCCGGGATCATTCTCGAGGTGGAGACGGGATTTGAACCCGTGTACACGGCTTTGCAGGCCGTTGCCTCGCCTCTCGGCCACTCCACCGTGAGGCCGCTGAGACCTCTCCGAGCGGAAGACGGGATTCGAACCCGCGACCCTCACCTTGGCAAGGTGATGCTCTACCACTGAGCCACTTCCGCGTGTGCTTCAGGAGAATTACGGCTCCCTTGGCGACGTCGTTAACCCTACAGGACCCCGGGAGCCGTCGCGCACCGCAAAGGCGGTCTCAGCCGAACTGGCCCGGCCCGCGGCCCTGGCCTGCGGGACCGGCGAAGGCCTGGGCGCAGTCGAGCCAGCGCGAGGCGTCCTTGCCGTCCGCGGTCACCGCGAGGTCGTCGCGGTGCCGGCGCCGGGTGGCCAGGAGCGCGAAGTCGAGCGCGGGCCCGGTGACCCGCTGCTCGGCGTCGGCGGGCCCCCAGGTCCAGACCGCCCCGGACGGGCCGGTCAGGGTGACCAGGAACTCCGTGGCCGGCGGCGTCAGGCCGTTCACGAAGAAGGCATAGTCACGGGCCCGGACACCGATGTGGGCCACATTTCTGATCCGGTCGGTGGCCGGCACCCGCACGCCCAAGGTGTCGGCGACATCCTGCCCGTGCGCCCAGGTCTCCATCAGCCGGGCCGTGGCCATGGACGTGGCGGCCATCGGCGGGCCGAACCACGGGATCCGGCCGCCCGGAGGGATCTCCCGGAGCGACTGCACGACGTCCGTTCGGGTCCTGCGCCAGTGCTCGAGCAGCTCGGCCGGGGGCAGGTCCGCTCCGGCGGCCGCTCCCGCGTCGACGTAGGCGTCCGGGTCGGTGATCTCGGCGAGCGCCGCGGAGAAGGCCTCGGGCGACCGGGCCGCGAAGGCCGCCTGCTCGTCGGTCCAGGCCAGATGCGCGATCTGGTGGGCGATCGTCCAGCCGGGCGCCGGCGTCGGGGCGGCCCACAGCTCGAGGGGAAGATCGGCGACCAGGACGTCCAGGGCATCGCACTCGGCCTGCAGGTCATCGAAAACGGTCAAGGGAGAAGCCTTTCAGGCGGCGTCGGTGACCCGGCGCGCGGTGGTGAGCGCCCTGCGGACGAACGCGCCGATCTCGGCCGTGCCGGTCCGGGACTCCGGCAGGAGCTCGCCGAACATCTGGAACACGTGCAGCTGCTGATCCCACAGCTGCAGCGTGCAGGGCACTCCGGCGGCGGCCAGGCGCTTGGCCATGATCTCGGCGTCGCAGGCCAGGAGCTCGGTCGACCCGGCGGTGATGAACACCGGCGGGAGTCCTCGCAGGTCAGCGTGGATCGGTGAGACCCGCGGGTCCTTGAGGTCGAGGTCGGCGCAGATCTCACTGATGAAGGTGGACAGCAGCAGTCCCACGTTGGTCGGGTCGAGTTTGCTGTTGGCGTGGGCGAGCTTGTCGGTGAGATCCATGTCGAGCATCGGCGACAGCGCCACGATCGCGGCGGGCATCGGCAGCTCGGCCGTCCGGGCCAGCAGCGCGGTCGCGAACGCCAGGTAGCCGCCGGCGGAGTCGCCCGCGATGACAATGTCGGCGGCCGCGGTGCCCTGGTCGAGTAGCCACTCGTAGGCGGCGAGGCAGTCCAGGACCTCTTCGGAGAAGGTCACCTCGGGGATCATCCGGTAGTCGACGGAGAAGGCGGGAACACCGGCCGCCGCCGACAGCCGGGCGATCATCCGACGGTGGGTGTTGAGCCCGCAGGAGATCCAACCGCCGCCGTGGAAGTAGAGGATCACCTGGGAGCGGTCCTTGCCGACGCCGGGTCCGTGCACCCATTCCGCGCCGAAGCCGTCGAGCCGCACGGACGTGACGTGGGTGCCGCGAGGCGGTTTGAAGCGCCGGGCCAGCCGGTCGAAGGACGCGGCGCGCTCGTAGTCAACCGGGCCGGCCGAGGCGCGGCTGAGGGCGGGCCGCACCAGGTTCTTGACACCCGCGGCGAGAGCGCGGGACCGCCAGCTGGCCTTTCCATGCTTTTCAATCACCAGGGTGACGGGGTCCACGGGGAGCCTCCTCGGGGATAGGAGCGGGTGCCGCGATGGTTGCACGCTCATCGATCACTTGCCCACCCCGTCGCGGAGCGGTTCACCGACCATCCGAACCTACTTCTTTGGACTCGATGTCAACAGCAGGAGTGTGCCAGAGCGGATCGGCGGGCAGGACCTCGGGGCAGGAGATCGGCCGGCGGGCTCGACCGGCAGACTCGACCGGCAGACTCGACCGGCAGGACGCGTGCCCGGAGAGATTGACCGGGGATGTCCCAACCAGACACGATGCTGAGGTGATGTCGAGGATGCAACCATTTC
The DNA here is from genome assembly GCA_039928335.1 of Streptosporangiaceae bacterium. Lineage (GTDB taxonomy): Bacteria > Actinomycetota > Actinomycetes > Streptosporangiales > Streptosporangiaceae > Actinocorallia. The sequence goes on from JBDSTJ010000150.1 coordinate 3,818, forward strand.
TCCGTTTGGGCTCCCGGCTGGTCACGGGTCTGGGCGCGACGGCCCAGAACGCCCTTGAGGTGGCCCGGTTCGGCGGCCTGGACACCGGCGAGGAAGCTTCGCCCTACCAGGTCGTGGCCGAGCAGCGGGTGTACCGGCTGCGGCGGTACTTCCCCGACGGGATCGGCTCGGGCGAGCGTCCGGTGATGCTCCTGATCCCGCCGCTGATGCTGACCGCCGAGATCTACGACATCGCCCCGGCCGCCAGCGCGGTCAGCGTCCTGCACGATCTGGGCGTCGACCCGTGGGTCGTCGACTTCGGCCACCCCGACCGCGAACCCGGCGGCCTCGAACGCAACATCACCGACCACGTCCTGGCGATCAGCGACGCGATCGACCGGATCCGGGAGGTCACCGGCCGGGACGTGCACCTGGGCGGCTACTCCCAGGGCGGCATGTTCGCCTACCAGGCCGCGGCCTACCGGCGCAGTGACGGCGTCGAGTCGCTGGTGACCTTCGGGAGCCCGGCCGACCTCAACGCCGCCAACCCCTTCGGCCTTCCCGACTGGCTGCCCAGGGACCCGCTGCTCCAGCTGGCCGGGAACCTCCCGGAGATCGCGGTGCCCGGCTGGGTCACCCGGGTCGGCTTCCAGTTGCTCAGCCCCACCAAGTCCGTGCAGAACCGGGTCGAGTTCCTGATGCAGCTGCACGACCGCGAGGTGCTCGCTCCGCGCGAGCGCCAGCGCCGGTTCATGCAGGGCGAGGGCTGGGCGGCCTGGCCGGGCCCGGCGTTCGCGGAGTTCGTCCGCCAGTTCGTCGGCCACAACCGGATGCTGACCGGCGGCTTCGTCATCGCCGACCGGCTGGTCACCCTCGCCGACATCTCCTGCCCCGTGCTCGCCTTCATCGGCGAGGTCGACGAGATCGCGCCGGGCGCGATGGTCCGGGGCATCGTCCGCGCCGCGCCGCGCGCCGAGGTCTTCGAGGTCTCGCTGCGCACCGGCCATTTCGGGCTGGTCGCCGGCTCGCACGCCGCGCGCGGCACCTGGCCGATCGCCGCGGGCTGGGTGCGGTACCAGGCCGGCCAGGGCGTGATCCCCCCCGAGGTCGGCCCGGTCAAGGAGGACACCGGACGCTCCGGCCGGGCCGGCTATGGCCTGGAGCTGGCCGTGCAGGTCGGCGCGGGCGCCGTCCGTTCCGTCACCGACACGGTGTGGGGCACCGCCCAAGCCGCCCTGCACCTCGGCGAGGCCGCAGTCGCCCAGTTGCCCAGGCTGGCCCGGCTGGAACGGATCGAGCCCGACACCCGGATGTCGCTGGCGCTGCTCCTGGACGAGCAGGCCCGCCGCGCCCCCGATGACATCCTCTTCCTCTTCGAGGACCGCGCACACACCCGGGCCGCCGCCAAGCACCGGATCGACAGCGTGGTCCGGGGCCTGATCGCGATCGGGGTCCGGCAGGGCGAGCATGTCGGCGTCCTGATGGACACCCGGCCCAGCGCTCTGGCCGCGATCGCGGCCCTCAGCCGCCTCGGTGCGGTCGCGGTCCTGCTCCGGCCCCAGGGAAACGTGCCCCAGGAGATCGCCCTCGGCCAGGTCAAGAAGGTCATCGCCGACCCCTCGCACGCCCGTCTGGTGGCGGGCGCGGACGTCTTTCTGCTCGGCGGCGGCGAACGCGCCTCCGGGTTGACCGACATGGAACGGATCGACCCCGCCGGGATCGAGCTGCCCGGCTGGTACCGGCCCAACCCCGGCTGCGCCGGCGACCTCGCTTTCGTCGTGTTCACCGGCGAGGGTGACCGGACCAGGGCCGGCCGGATCACCAACCGGCGATGGGCGCTGTCGGCGTTCGGCACGGCCTCCTCGGCGGCTCTGTCTCCGGCCGACACCGTCTACAGCCTCACCCCCCTGCACCACCCGTCGGCGCTACTGATGAGCCTGGGCGGCGCGGTCGCCGGCGGGGCCCGGATCGCGCTGGCCACCGCCTACGACCCCGCCACGTTCTGGGACGAGGCCCGGCGCTACGGCGTGACCGTGGCCTCCTACACCTGGACGTTGCTGCACGGTCTCACCGAGGCGCCCCCGCACCCGGGCGAACGGCACCACTCGGTACGGCTGTTCATCGGGTCCGGCATGCCGCGCGGGCTGTGGCGGCGGCTGGAGGACCGGTTCGAGCCCGCCCGGATCCTGGAGTTCTACACCTCCACGGTGGGCGAGGCCATCCTGGTCAACCTGACCGGCAAGAAGCCCGGCTCGCTGGGCCGGCCGCTGCCCGGCAGTGCCCGGCTGCGCATCGCCGCCTTCGACCTGGACCGGGGCATGCTCATCCCCGGACCGGACGGGTTCGCGATCCGCTGTGGGCCCGGCGAGACCGGGATGCTCATGGCCCGCAGCGCCAGTGCGCCCGACCCGATGCGCGGGGTGTTCAAACCCGGCGACTCCTGGGTACCCACCGGCGACCTGTTCCAGAAGGACGCCGACGGGGATTTCTGGATGGTGGGACGGGTCGAGGAACTCGTCCGCACCCCGCAGGGCCCCGTCGCCACCGGGCCGGTCCGGGACCGGCTCGCCGATATCCAGGGCATCGACCTCGCGATCGCCTACGGCGTCCCGGTCGGCCGGTTCGAGGTCCTGACCGCGGCGGTGACGTTGCGGGCACCCGTCGCGGCAGCCGAGTTCACCCTGGCCTTCCCCGACCACGGCCCCGCCCTGATCAGGGTCGTGGAGGAGATCCCGACCAGCGACCTGTCCCGGCTGCGCGCCACCGCGCTGCGCGAGGAGGGCATCCCCGAGGACGGCACGGCCTTCTACCGGGACGAGAACGGCGCCTACCACCCCCTCACCGACAACGGCAGAAAACGCCTCAGAGCCACCCGCTAGTGCGTTCCATGAGCGGCAACGGCTGATCATAATGTCAGTGGGCGCGCCGATCCTTACTCCCCCGAGGGGTCGCACCGCCGGCGGGCGCGACCCCTTCTGCCTGGTTACTTGAACATCTTCTTGATCTTGTTGGCGGCGTCTCCGACCTTGTCGGCCACTCCGTCGGCCACGTCCTTGGCCTGGCCCTTGAGCTGGTCGGTCTTGCCTTCGGCCTCGGTGCTCTCGTCCCCGGTCACCTGACCGGTGACCTCCTTGGCCTTGCCCTTGGCCTGGTCCATCTTGTTTTCCATGTCGCCCACGAAAGCCCCCTATTCGTAGAGATATGTACGCCCACCATCATAGGCACACTTCGCAGGCGAGTGGCAACTCACCGTGACGAAGGCTCAGAAGCCCGGAAAGAGGCGGCGCAGTGGGCCGAGCTCTCCCTTGATCCCCTCGGGGGTGTGTGCGGGGTCGAGCCGCCCGTACACCAGGCGCAGGAAGGCCTCGGCGGGCAGCTCCAGCTCCGCCTCGACAGTGCCACTGTCCCAGGGGCCGAGGGTCACGCTCTCGCCGGTGACCACGAGATGGAACACCCGCTCGGGTCGGTGGGTCGTGACCTGCACGGACAGGTCCACGCCCTGCGGCCTGGCCAGTCGGCCGAGGAGCTGGTCGGCGGTGTCGACGAGCAGCGCGACGGCGTCGGCGGAGATCACGGCGGCCGAGTCGAGCGCGACGGCGACGTCCCAGGTGTGCACGGCGTGCTCGGCCAGCCGCATTCGGGCCAGCCCGGCGGCGTCCAGGTCCATCCCGAACAGGTCCAGCCGCATCAACGCGAGGTCCCCGTCGGTGCGGGCCTCCAGCCAGACGACCTGGTCCTCGCCCGCCTGCAGGCCGTCGGCGGCCTGCAGGATGGGGGGCTTGGCGTTCCAGGTGTCCCAGATCGGCCCGAACACCTCGCTGCCGGGGGCCTGCTCCCCCGCCAGGGCGGCGTCCAGGAACAACTGGAAGATCTCGGCCTGGCTGCCCAGGTGCGACAGCACCTGGGCGATCGTCCAGTCGGTGTCGTATGACGGCCCGGTCAGCTGGTCGGGGCCGAGTGGCCCGAGCACGACCGCGAGCCGGTTCTGGGAGTTTCGGAGCGCTTCGATCCAGCGCCGGGCGTCAGTTTCCACATCCTCAGCCTAGGCCTTCTCCAGGACCTTTTTGAGGTTGCTCAGGGTCTTCGTGATGTTCCCGGCCTGGAACTGCGCGAAGGTCTGGCCCCGCGTGGCGATCCTGTCGAAGGCGTCGGCCACCCAGTCGGGCCAGGACCCCCGGTCGTCGGTCCAGGTCTCGGTTACCAGGGTGCCCTCTCCGGCCTGCTCGAACCGGTACTCCCAGCTGGCGATGTTGCCCGCGACGATCGGCCTGCGCCGGCCGATCGCGTGCACCCGGAAGGCGAACCGCTCGCCCGGGTCGGCCGCGGTCACGGTGCAGCGGGTCGTCCAGCGGAAGGGCCCGCGCTTGTTGTGGCCGTTGAAGACCATGCCCACGTAGGCCTGCTCCCGCTGGTCCAGGACGGTCGCCCCGAGATTCTCCGGGCTCCACCGGCCCATCAGAACGGGATTGCTGACCTGCTCGTAGATCGTCGCCTTGTCGGCGTCGATGACGATACTGTCGGTGACTTTGAGGGTTCGCGCCATGGGAGGGACCCTAGCGGCAGGCCGGGCGGAGCCTCGGGTCAGCCGGTCCCCTGCGATCCAGGGCGTTGAGCGTCCACTGGAGCGTCACGCTGTTGTAGACGATCGTCAGGTGGTCGGCGACGAAGTCGGGGCAGGCCTTCTGGATCAGCACGTTGGTGACCTGCCTGGCCGGGCCCTTGAGGAACTGCCCCTGCCAGGGCACGACCAGTTCGTCATTGCGGCTGGTGATGACGGTGTAGTCCACGCCGGGCTCGACCTCGTGGCCCGCGTTGAGCCTCCTGAGGAAGTCCGATCCGGTGTCCTGCTCGCCGCAGGCGGGGCAGAGGGAACTCGTCCCGTCGGGCGGGCTGCCGTGATTGGACGGCGCGATGCCGACCAGGTCGTCGACGTACTTCGCGCCGCCCAGGAACCTCAGGTAGTAGCGCGGCATCAGCCCGCCCTGGCTGTGGCCGACCAGGTCGGTCCTGCGGCTGCCGGTGGCGGCGAGAACTCCGCGCACGAAGACCTTGAGCTGCCCGGCCGAGGTCGCGATGTGGTCGAGGCCGGGAAAGAACGACCCGTTGAGCTGCCCGTACTGCAGGGCGAAGACGCAGTAGCCGCGCCGGGCCAGTTCGTGCGACAGGTAGGCCCAGTTGCCCAGCGGGACCCCGAACGTGCCGTGGACGAGGACGACGGGGCGCGGGTGGGCCTTGCCCGGCTTGCACTTCCAGTCGTTCGCACCCGGCACGAGCGGGGCCTGGAGCCTCCTGGCGGCGGCGATCGGGCTTTGCGAGGCGGAGGCAGGCGTGCCGAGGAAGGTCACCGCGAGCCCCGCCGTGAGGAGGATTCTCAGCGGGCGCATGGCCGGTGAGCCTAATGAGCGCTTGCTCGGTTGGCCAGAGGCTGACCTGCTACGGCCAGTCAGGACGCGAAGAAGTCCCGCACGACCGGAGCGAGCAGCGCGAAGTCCACATTGTGGTTCTGGCCCTGGAGGGTGTGGTGCCGCACCGGGCCGAGAGCCTGCACCATCTGCCGGGTCCAGGCGCCGGTCTCGCTGCCGTCCAGGACCAGCGCCGGCACCGTGAGCTCGCCGCCGAGCGCGGCTGTCGTGCTGTCGCCCAGGACGGCAGCGTCGTAGGCGAGCGTGGGCGCGATCCTCTCCATCGCCGGCCACATCGGCGCGTGCCGCATCCCGTCGATCACCTCGCCGGGCAGACCGACGATCCGCATGAACAGTGCCATCGCGTCACCCGGCCGGTCGGCGGCCAGCAGCCCGGCCAGCTCCGCGACATAGGCCCGGTGCCGACGGGGCGCGTCCGGGTCGGTCATGATCGGCGGCTCCCACACCGCGACCCGGGTGATCGGCAGGCCCGCGACCGCCGCGCGCAGGGCCAGGACCCCGCCGGAGGAGTTCCCGAAGACCACCGCAGAACCACCCGCCTCAGCGATCACCGCGCTGAGGTCCTCAATCTCGCGTTCCACCGCGTACGGGGCGGTGTCGCCGCTGTCCCCCCGGCCCCGGCGGTCGTAGTTGAACACCGTGAAGTCGGCCGACAGCAGGCCGGCGAGCTGTTCGTGAATGCCCCGCGCGCACGAGGCCCCGCTGACCAGGACGACCGGGTCCCCGGCGCCGAGGCGGTCGAAGGCGAGGGCGGTCCCGTCGGCGGATCGGATGGTCTCCATGATGATCTCTCTTCCCTGTTCGGCTGTTCTGGACCACCGACGAACGGGCCGGTCCCGGACGGACACCCGGCTCAGAGATCTTTTCGCCGCCGGACCAGATGACGGCGCTCGGCGTCGGTCGGGGCCAGCTCGATCGCCTGCGCGTAGGCGGCCGCGGCCTCCGCCGGGCGGCCCAGCCGCCGCAGCAGATCGGCCCGGGTCGCGGGCAGCAGATGGTAGCCGGGCAGGTCGAGCCGGTCCACCAGCGCCAGCCCCGCAGCGGGCCCCCGGGCCATCGACACCGCGACGGCCCGGTTGAGCCGCACCACCTCCGACGGCACCCACCGCAGCAGCTGGGTGTAGAGCGCGGCGATCTGCGGCCAGTCCGGTTCGGGGGCGCTCACGTGGCAGGCGGCGATCGCGGCCTGGATCTGGTACGGACCGGGGCGTCGCCGCCGGAGTGCCGCCTCCAGCGCCTGCCGGGCCTCCTCGAGCTGCGGTCCGTCCCACCGGGACCGGTCCTGGTCGGCCAGGACCACGAGTTCGCCCGCGTCGTCGAGCCGGGCATCCCGGCGGGCGTCGTTGAACAGCATCAACGCGAGGAGCCCGCCCGCCTCCGGCTCCCCCGGCATCACCTCGAGCAGGGTACGCGCCAGCCGGATCGCCTCGTCGCTGAGGTTCCGGCGCACCGGGGCGGCCCCGGCGCTGGCGGCGTAGCCCTCGTTGAAGAGCAGGTAGAGCACGCCCAGGACCGCACCGGTCCGTTCCGCGAGCAGGTGGCCGGGCGGCACCCGGTAGGGGATGCCCGCGTTGCGGATCTTGCGCTTGGCCCTGACCAGGCGCTTGGACATCGTGTCCTCGGCGACCAGGAACGCCCGCGCGATCTCGGCGGTGGTCAGGCCCGCGAGGGTCCGCAGGGTGAGCGCGACCCGGGACTCGAACGCCAGGGCCGGGTGGCAGCAGGTGAACATCAGCCGCAGCCGGTCGTCTGGAACCCCGCTGTCGTCCTGCGGGGCGTCCACGAAGGCCGGCACGAAGGAGAGCGCGGCCTCACCCTGTTTGGCCGCGCCGACCCGGTCCCTGCGCAGCCGGTCGACGGCCCGGTTGCGGGCGGTCGTGGTCAGCCATGCCCCCGGCCGGCGCGGCACGCCGTCGCGCGGCCAGCTCTGGAGCGCCTGGGCGAAAGCGTCCTGCGCGCACTCCTCGGCCAGGTCCCAGTCCCCCGTCATCCCGATGAGGGTCGCGACGATCTGCCCCCACTCCGCGCGAAAGGCAGTGGCGACGACGGCTTCGACGCTCATGCGGGGTTCACGTGGGGTTGCGGGGTTCATGTGGGCAGGAACGGCCGGATCTCGATCGTCCCGTACCTGGCCACGGGATGCCTGGCCGTGACCTCCAGGGCCTCGTCGAGGTCAGCGCACTCGATCAGCGAGAACCCGGCGATGATCTCCTTGGTCTCGGCGAACGGGCCGTCGGTCAGCAGGACCTGGCCGTCGCGAACCCGCAGCGTCGTGGCGTCGTCGGGCGGCTGGAGTCCCCCGCCGCCGATCAGGATGCCGCGCTCCTCCATCTCGGCCGACCAGCGGTGGCAGGTCGGCAGGAACTCCTCGTCGGCCAGCATCGCCTGGTAGGCGTCGTCGTCGCCGCAGACCAACAGCAGATACCTCATGAGATCTTCCCGTCGAGATAGACCCAGGCGCCCCCGTGCCGGACGAACCGGCTGTTCTCGTGCAGTTCGCCCCCCTTGTACTTCGCCCGGAACTCCACGGTCCCCTCGGTGTGGAAGGGGCTGCCGCCGGTGCTCCCGAGGATGTCGAGGCCTACCCAGCGCATGGCCGGGTCGAGGTCGACCGAGGCGGGGCGGGTCTGCGGAGCCCAGCTCCGCAGCAGGTAGGGGCCGTCCTGGACGACGAAGGCGCTGAACCGCGACCGCATCAGCCGCTCGGCGGTGGCCGCCTGGGCCTGGCCGCGATGCAGGCGGCCGCAGCAGTTCGCATAGGACTCGGGCAGTCCGCAGTGGCACATGGTCTTCATTCTCGCAGCCTCAGCGGACTAAGCTCGGCGGACCGGGCTTGGCCGAATTCGGTTCGGTTTGCTGTGGGAGGACGCGGATGCACGAGGTCGTCAGGGAGTTCGTCGGGCTGCCCTCTCCGCTGGTCGGCCGGGCCGGTGCCGGCGGCCATCCGTGCCAGGGCGTCTATCATCGGCCTGCCGGCGTGCGGCCCAAGGTCGTGTTCATCGCGACGCACTACAACGTCGACTTCTCCGAGCACTACCTCGCCTCCCACCTGGCCGAGCGGGGCTTCGGGTTCCTCGGCTGGAACACCCGGTTCCGGGGTGCGGAGGCCTACTTCCTGCTCGACCACGCCCTCGCCGAGATCGGCGTGGGCGTGCGCTGGCTGCACGAGCAGCCCGGCGTCGAGAGGGTCGTGCTGCTGGGCAACTCCGGCGGCGGGTCGCTGATGGCCGCCTACCAGTCCCAGGCCGTCGAACCCAACGTCACCCCGTCCGCCGGGCTCCGACCGGTCGAGGCCCTCCAGGACCTGCCCGCCGGGGACCTCTTCGTCGCGCTCGCCGCCCACTCGGGCCGACCCGAGGTTCTGACCAACTGGATGGACCCGTCGGTGACCGACGAGACCGATGCCCTGTCGGTCGACCCGGAGCTGGACCCGTTCGGGCGGCCCGCTCCGTACAGCCCCGAGTTCCAGCGGCGCTACCGCGCCGCCCAGGTGGCGCGCAACGAGCGGATCACCGACTGGGTCCTGGACCGGCTGGACGCGCTCCAGGGCACCCGCTCCCGCGACCAGTTGTTCACCCTCAGCCGGACCTGGGCGGACCTGCGGATGATCGACCCGACGATCGAGCCGTCCGACCGCAGGCCCAACTGGTGCTACCTGGGCGAGCCCGTCAGGGCCAACTACGGCGTGTTCGGCATCGGCTCGGCCTGCACGCTGCGGACCTGGCTGTCGATGTGGAGCCTGCGCACCTCCCAGTGCGTCGCCGCGCCGCACCTCGCGCGGATCACCGTGCCGTCGCTGGTGGTGCACGCCACCGCCGACGCCTGTGTGTACGACAGTGACGCGCGGGCGGTGTTCGAGAGCCTCGGAGCGCAGGACAAGCAGCTGGAGTTCCTCAAGGCCGAGCACTATCTGGAGGGGGCCCGCGACCAGGGCGCCGACCTGATCGCGGGCTGGGTCAGCCGTCGATCCGGTGGGTCGTCCAGAACGACGTGAGGTCGATGGCCGTCGCGGCCTGCGCGGCGGCCTTGAACTCGGCGGTCGTGGAGATCCCGAACCAGTGCGCGGCCGCATAGCCGCTCAGCAGGTTCTGCATCGCCGTGGTCCCGATGAGCCGGCGCAGGTCGTGCAGGGCGCACTTGCCGTAGTTGTAGACGACCGTGCCGTACCGGCTGGAGTGGGCGTCCCAGTAGGCCATCGAGTTGGTGATCTTCTCGGCCGCGGACTGCCAGCTGACGCTGTTCCAGCAGTTGGTCCCGCTGAGCCCCTGGTAGAGATCGGTCGCGTAGTCGGCGAACGACTCGTCCAGCCACGGGCTGGTGTACTCGTCGTCGCCGACGATCCCGTACCACCACTGGTGGGCCAGCTCATGGGCGAGCGCGGTCGAACTGACCAGGTCGAGGACGAACCCCGGATACTCCATCCCGCCGAACCAGAAGTTGTTGTCGAGGACGACGTCGACCTCGCTGTAAGGAAAGGCCCCGAACCGCCCGGCGTGGGCGACGAGCGCGTTCTTGGAGGTCGTCATCATCGAGCTGGCGCTGGCGGAGCTGATCGAGCCGACCCGATAGACGTTCACGGTCACACCCGTGGTCGTCGTGCTGGTGGTCTTGGTAAACGGCCCGGCCCCCCAGGCGAACTCGCGCACGTTGTTGGCGGTCGCCGTCGTGATGGTCCGTCCCGAGGTCCCCGGCGTGTCCACCGAGCTTCCCGTGGCAGGAATCTTGAGGGTCGTCGGGTGGTCGAGGGCCACGTTGTAGTTGCTGATCAGCTGGTAGAACGCCTCGCCGTTGTTGGTGTACGGGTCGAGGTGCCAACCGGCCCCGTCGCGGACCGCGAGCACGGGCAGTGCGTTGCCGATGAAGTTGTAGGCCCCGTCGTGCCCGAACCGGTCGGCACCGTTCGGGACGACGATGTTCAGATCGAACCCGACCGAGGCGGTCTGGTTCTGCGCCAGCGGCGAAGGCAGGGTGATCTTCAGTGCGGTGCAGGCCACCGACAGTGCGCCGGCTGTCCCACCGGTGACGTTCGTGACCGTGACCGGGGTGGTCGGGCAGGTGCCGTGGTAGTTGTCCCACAAGC
>JBDSTJ010000151.1:0-10392 GCA_039928335.1 Streptosporangiaceae bacterium
TGGGCGGCATCAGGGCCGCGCGCGGCACCTATGTGATCATGGGCGACGCCGACGACTCCTATGACTTCACCTCGCTCATGCCCTATGTCGACAAGCTCCGTGAAGGCGCCGACCTGGTCATGGGCAACCGGTTCGAGTGCGGGATCGCCAAGGGTGCGATGCCCAAACTCCACCGCTACCTGGGCAACCCGGCGCTGAGCTTCATCGGGCGGCTGTTCTTCGGATCCAAGATCGGTGACTTCCACTGCGGGCTGCGCGGCTTCCGCCGCGACACCGCGCTCGCGCTGGGGCTGCAGTCCTCGGGCATGGAGTTCGCCTCCGAGCTGGTCGTCAAGATGACCCTCGCCAAGGCCAAGATCGTCGAAGTGCCGACCACGCTGGCCGTCGACGGCCGCTCGCGGCCGCCGCACCTCAACACCTGGCGGGACGGCTGGCGGCACCTGCGCTTCCTCGTCCTGTACAGCCCGCGCTGGCTGTTCCTCATCCCCGGCCTGGTGCTGATCGCCTTCGGCGTCGTGTCGGGCGTGGCCCTGTCGATCGGCCCGGTCCGGGTCGGGAACGTCGCCTTCGACGTCGACAGCCTCGTCGGCGCCTCGGCGGCGGTCGTGATCGGCTTCCAGGCCGTGTTGTTCTCGCTGCTCACCAAGGCCTACGGCGTCGCCGAGGGGTTCCTGCCCTCCGACAGCCGGGCCCGCTGGCTGCTCAGCTCGTGGAGCTTCGAGAAGGGCCTCGTCGTCGGCGGCGTGCTCGCCCTCGGCGGCCTCGCCGGGCTGATCGCCTCGGTCGTGCACTGGCACGGCGCCAACTACGGCGAGCTCGACCCGCGTGAGACCCTGCGCCTGGTCGTCCCGGCCGCCACCGCGCTCATGATCAGCTGCCAGATCGTCCTGGGCACGGCGTTCCTGTCGATCCTCGGCATCCGCCGCTCCAGCCACCCCGGCACCGAGGAGGAGAACGCCGGCGAGCTCGTCGCCGCCGACGCACTCCGCCCGGTCAAGATCCCCGTCCAGGACTGACCCCGCTCGTCCCTGTGCAGGTCGGGGCTCAGGAAGCGGCGGCCAGCTCGGGCTCTTCCAGCTTCTCCACCAGATCCGGGACCGGAGCGCGCCGGATCTGGATCCAGGTGAGCAGGTCCCGGGCCGCGATGGCCGCCGCGAGCAGCGCGAACGGCACGGCGGGCAGCACATAGCGGTAGTCGAAAAGGACCGTCGCCGGCGGGACGATCAGCATGGTCATCGCGATGCCCCAGGGCAGCAGGGCCACCCCGCCGAACTGACGCCAGCGCCGCATGATCCCGGCGAACCCGGCCAGCAGCACGATCCCGAGCAGGGTCCCGGGCAGCCGGACGACCTGCTGGTAGCCGCGCATGAAGCCCGCGAACGGCTCGACGACCGTGGTCGCACGCGGCATCGCGTCATACCTGGCCACCAGCGCCTCCCGGCCCGGCCGGTAGGCGATGTCGTCCCTGGGGAACACATACTGGGCGTAGGTCTTGGGGTCGGGGTAGACCGGGCGGCCCCACTGGAAGGTCCGCCGGAAGTCCTTGGCGACCGTCGAGGCGTAGTCGCCTGGCTGCGCCATGATCGCCTTCTTGGCGAAGTCCCGGGCCAGGTCGTTCTTGTACGGGGCGAACTGGGTGCCGCCGCCGGTGTAGAAGAACAGCTGCGGCTGCTCCCACACATAGAAGTGCGACACGGGCCGCTTGGCCGGCGGCCGGTCGGGGGACTCGCACAGCGGCAGTTGCTCGGCCGACAGCTCGTCCACGAAGTACTTGCAGTCGGCGAAGGTCATCGTGCGGCTGTAGAGGAAGACCCCGTCGGTGCCGCTGAGCTGGAACACCCCGTTGACCGAGGCGTACCAGGCGCCGTAGGCCACCAGCGGCAGCACGGTCGCGGCCAGGGTCGCGAGCAGGACCCGCCAGTTGACCCGCCGGATCAGCAGGAACACGACCAGGACCGCGAACAGCGGCAGCGCCACGGTCCGGGTGACGGCCGCCGCCGCGAGCAGCAGGCCGGCTCCGGCCGCGGCCCGCAGCGAGATCACCGGGTTCCACAGCATCAGCGCCACCGCGCCGACCAGCAGCAGGGCGAAGAGCGTGTCGGACAGCAGCAGGTGCTCGAGCTCGATCTGGTTGGCGTCCAACAGCACCGGGATCGTCACCAGCGCCGCGACCCAGCCCGGCAGGGCACGGGCGCCGCCGAACAGGTGCTGCCGACGCAGCAGCCCGTAGAGGATCACACCGAGGGCCAGGCCCATCAGGTGCTGGACCACGATGACCAGGCCCACGCTGTGGAACGGCCGAAGGATCATCAGCAGGAACGGGTAGCCGAAGGTGCGCACCGGGTCGGGCCGGGGGCGCATTGCCACGTCGAGATAGTCGTAGGAGTCGGAGAACCAGATCGCCCAGTGGAACCCGAGAGTAGTGATCACCCGGACGGTCACGGCGAACGACATGATGATCAGAAACACCCGGTGGCGGGCATGGAAGGACCGCACCGCATCGATGCTGAGCCTCACGCGTCCTCCCAGTAGAGTGCGGTCTGACCTCTGTCAGAGCGGGTCCCCGAGGGGCAGGGATCGATGCCCCCCGCGCCGCTTCGTGACGTTTCGAGGGTATCCATCGCACTGAATGCATACCAGCGCGGCCCCTGGTCAGCGGGGAGAACAGCGGAGATAGATGTGGGATCGATAGCTACCGCGGCGGTCCCGGCGACCGCTGACTCTGGTCCGGGTTCGCGCCGTCGCTGGGCGTGGCTGCTGGCCGTCGGCTGGCTCCTCCAGGTGGGTCTGCGGCTGTGGCTGGCGGCCCGGCAGAACCTGCCCACCGCCAATCCCGACGAGACCGGCTACCTGTTCGCCGCGCGGATCCTGGCCGGCGGTCCCGACGCGGACATGTCGACCACGACCTTCTACCAGATCGGCTACCCGCTGCTGATCTCGCCGGCCTTCTGGTTCAGCGGCGACGCAGAGACGATCTTCCGCCTGGTCGTCGGGATCAATTCCGTGCTGAGCGCGCTGATCGTGCCGCTGGGCTTCCTGGCCGGTCGCCGGTTCGGGCTCAGCCCGGTGCAGGCCTTCGTGCTCGCCCAGGTGACCGCCCTGCTGCCCGCCTCGATCTTCTTCGCCCAGTACGCGCTGACTGACGCGGTCCTGCCGGTGGTCGTCCTGGCCTGGCTGCTGGCGGTCCACTCCTGGCTCGGCGGCTCGTTCTGGGCCGGTCCCGCCGCCGGCCTCCTGGCCGGGTTCGCCTACGCCACGCACAGCCGGGGCCTGATCATTGTGGGCGTCCAGGCCCTGCTGCTCCTGGCTGCCCTGATCCGGCGCTGGGCTCCCAGGAAGGCGTCCGCGGCCTCGGCCGCGACCCTGGCCGTGACCCTGGCCGCCGGGTACCTGGGCAACGCATGGCTCAAGGGCCACCTCTACAAGGGCGGCATCAAACAGCTCGGCCACTGGCTGACCGAACGCCTCACCACCCTGGACGGGCTCGGCTGGACCCTCGCCGGCGGCCTCGGCCAGATCTGGTACCTGATCGTGTCGACCTGGGGCCTGGCGGGTCTGGCCCTGGTCGCGGCGGTGGTGATCCTCCGGCGGCCCGGCGTGCCGCTCGCGACCCGGCTGACCGGCGCGGCGGTCCTCCTCACGGTGCTGGGCATCGCGTTCGTGACGATCGCCGCGCTCCCCGACGAGAACCGGGTCGGCAACCTGGTGTACGGCCGCTACCTGGCCTGCCTGGCCCCTGCGCTGTTCGTGGCGGGCGGCGCGCTGATCCTGCGCGCCGGGCGCGGGGCCGTGCTCCGGCTCGCGGCCGTCGCGGCGGCCGTGACCCTGCTGATCGCGCTGGTCGTCCGGCTGCACGCGGGCACCCGGCTGACCCGGTCCCAGTTCGTGCCGTTCGACTTCCCCGAGACCTCGTTCCTCACCTGGGACTGGCACGTGTTGGACCTGTGGCTCGCCACCGGCGCTGCGCTGGCCCTGCTGGCGGTCGCGGTGCTCACCCGGCCGGTCATCGCGGCGGTCGTGCTGGCCCTGGCCGGGCTGGGAGCCAGCGTCACGGCCACCCAGAAGATCTCGCACGTGATGGTCGCCGACATGGCGCCGGCGGTGCTGCCCGTCGCCTCGCCTGACCGGGTCGCGATCGACCAGGCGCTGCTGTGGCGCCTGCGGCTCCCGCAGACCTTCCAGGTCACCTGGTCGCAGGTGCTGACCTTCGACGCGGCCAAGGCCCCGGTGCCGGCCGGGGCCACGGTCGTGATCATGCCGTGGCCGGACGGCACCCGTAAGGCGGCCTCGTGGCCGACCGCGCCCGAGGGCTGGAAGCCCGTCGCCTCGGCCCGTACCTACCTGGGCGGCAACTGGGTCGCCTGGCGACCTGCGGGGTAAAGGGTTCGGCCGAGCGCGACCGCCCCCGTAGGCTTGGGCCATGTCCCGTCACATTCTCACCGCACCCGCCTGGCCCTATGCCAACGGGCCCCGTCACATCGGTCACGTCTCCGGGTTCGCCCTGCCGTGCGACATGTTCTCCCGCTACCAGCGGATGATGGGCAACCAGGTGCTGATGGTCAGCGGGACCGACGAGCACGGCACCCCGATCCAGGTCCAGGCCGACAAGGAGGGCGTGACCGCCCGCGAGCTGGCCGACCGGTACAACCGGGTGATCGTCAACGACCTGCACGGGCTCGGTATGTCCTACGACCTGTTCACCAGGACGAGCACCGCGAACCACTACGCGGTCGTCCAGGAGATCTTCAAGGGCCTGCACGCCAACGGCTACATCTTCCCGAAGATCACGATGGGGGCGATCTCCCCGTCGACCGGGCGGACCCTGCCGGACCGCTACATCGAGGGCACCTGCCCGATCTGCGGCTACGACGGCGCGCGCGGCGACCAGTGCGACAACTGCGGCAACCAGCTCGACCCGATCCAGCTGGTCAACCCCCGGAGCAAGATCAACGGGGAGACGCCGGACTTCGTGGAGACCGAGCACTTCATGCTCGACCTGGCCGCGTTCACCGACGTGCTCGGCCGGTGGCTCAACGGCAAGCAGGGCCAGTGGCGGCCCAACGTCCTCAAGTTCTCGCTCAACCTCCTCGACGACCTCCAGCCCCGGGCGATCAGCCGCGACCTCGACTGGGGCGTGCCGATCCCGCTGGAGGGCTGGCGCGACCTGCCCAACAAGCGGCTGTACGTGTGGTTCGACGCGGTCATCGGCTACTTCTCGGCCTCGGTCGAATGGGCCAGACGCCAGGGTGAGCCCGAAAAGTGGCGCGAATGGTGGCAGAACCCCGAGGCCCTCGCCTACTACTTCATGGGCAAGGACAACATCGTCTTCCACTCCGAGATCTGGCCCGCGATCCTGCTGGGCTACAACGGGGAGGGCGACCGGGGCGGTGAACCCGGCAGCCTCGGCCGGCTCAATCTGCCCGACGAGGTGGTCTCCAGCGAGTTCCTGACCATGGAGGGCAAGAAGTTCTCCTCCTCCCGGCAGGTCGTCATCTACGTCAGGGACTTCCTCGACCGGTACGACGTCGACGCGCTGCGGTACTACATCGCGGTCGCCGGCCCGGAGAACCAGGACACCGACTTCACCTGGCAGCAGTTCGTCGACCGCAACAACGGCGAGCTCGTCGCGCAGTGGGGCAACCTCGTCAACCGCTGCGTGTCCATGGCCGCCAAGGAGTGGCAGGCCGTACCCGAGGCCGTCGACCTGACCGCTGCGGACCAGGCGCTGCTGGACAGGTCCCGAGCCGCCTTCGCGGCCGTCGGCGCGGAGCTCAACCGGTCCCGGTTCAAGAACGCGATCACCGAGGCGTTCGACGTCGTGCGGGAGGCCAACAAGTACCTCGCCGACCAGGAGCCGTGGAAGATCAAGGACGATCCGGTGCGCAAGGGCACGATCCTGCACGTCGGACTCCAGATCATCGACGATGCCAAGACCCTGCTGACCCCGTTCCTTCCGCACAGCTCGCAGAAGGTCCACGAGATGCTCGGCGGTACCGGGATCTGGTCGGGGATGCCGCGGATCGACGAGGTCACCGAGGGAGACCTGAGCTATCCCGTGATCACCGGCGACTACACCGTCGCCCAGGCACGCTGGGAGCACCGGCCGATCGTGGCCGGGACGCCGCTCGCCAAGCCCGTTCCGCTCTTCCCCAAGCTGGAGCAGAAGGTCGTCGAAGAGGAGCTCGCCCGCCTTGCAGACTGAACCGCTGACCGTCGAGGTCTTCGACAGCCACTGCCACCTCGACCTGGTCGAGCTGCCGGTGGCCGAGGCCGTCGAACTGGCCCGCAAGGCGGGCATCCGCCGGATCATGACGATCGGCTGCGACCTGCCCTCCTCGGAGTGGGCGGTCGCGGCAGCCGACGGCAACCCCGACGTCTACGCCGGCGTCGCGATCCACCCCAACGACACCAAGGACCTGGCCCAGGCCACCCTCGACCGGATCGCGGAACTGGCCGCCCTGCCCAGGGTCGTCGCGGTGGGCGAGACCGGCCTGGACTACTACCGGGACCACGCCTCACCCGAGGACCAGCAGCGGTCCTTCCGGGCCCACATCGCCATCGCCAAGGCCGTCGGCAAGGCCCTGGTCATCCACGACCGTGAGGCCCACGACGACGTCCTGCGCATTCTGGCCGAGGAGGGCGCACCCGACAGGGTCGTGTTCCACTGTTTCTCCGGCGACGCCGCGATGGCCGCGGTCTGCGCGGCGTCGGGCTACGTGATGTCGTTCGCGGGCAACGTGACGTTCAAGAACGCACAGCCGCTGCGTGACGCGCTGGCCGTCGCCCCGCTGGATCTGATCCTGGTGGAGACCGACGCGCCGTTCATGACACCCGTCCCGCACCGGGGCAGACCGAACGCCTCGCACCTGATCCCGCACACCGTCCGGCTCATGGCCGAGGTCAAGGGAGTGCCGTTGGACGCTCTGTGCGCGGCGATTTCCGCCACCGGAAACCGGCTCTTCGGTCCCTGGTGACCCAAGAAGCCGTCAAGAATGTGTAAACCGGTGTCCGCGGGGGGACGTCTTGGAGAGAGAGTGTCGGTGAGGGGACGGCCATCCCCCGAGGGCTTCCCCTCACCGACGCCTCATTTCCGGGCGAGCCATGCCCAGGCAGGCGACCCGGGTATATCCGGAGGTGTCGACGTCCCGCCGATGCGTGCCTCCCGCCGGGTCTAGGGTCCTGTGCCCATGAGTGGTTACGGACGGCACGCGGCCCGAAGAGCACCGGGTCTTCTGGTCAAACTCGCGGCGCCGACAGGTTTCGCTCTCCTCCTCGGCCTCGCCGTCGTCGGCTGGATGCTGTTCTCCCGCACGCCCGGCGACGCCGCTCTCGTCCGGGACGTGAGCGCGCTGCCGACCTTCGAGCCCTCCGCGCGGCCGCCTGTTCCTGCTCCCGTCCCCACGCTCGACACGGTCACCGAGCCGGACCTGCCCGACCTGCTTCCCAAGACCGCCGGGGCCGCCACGAAGCTCGCCGGCCCCGTCGCCCGCCTCAACTGGGCCGTCGCCCGCCTCAACTGGGCCGCGATGGCCCGCTGTGAATCCCGCGGAGACTCCCGGTCGGTGAACCGGACGGGCCACTATGGCCTCTACCAGTTCTCGCTGCCCGCCTGGCGCTCCGTCGGTGGAGTCGGCCGCCCCTCCGACGCCCCCGCCGTCGAACAGACCATCCGCGCCCAGCTGCTCTATCTCAAGGCCGGCCACCGCTGGCGGGCCCAGTGGCCCGCCTGCGGTCCGAGGCTGTTCCGCTGAGCGTGTTCGACACCACCGGGCAGTGGGAGACTGGGCGGGTGGGGGAAACTGAAGCATCGCTGCTCGGCGCGGCCGACATCCGGGAACTGGCCGCGGCGTTGAACGTGCGGCCGACCAAGCAACTCGGCCAGAACTTCGTGATCGACGCCAACACGGTCCGGCGGATCGTGAAGTCGGCGGGGCTGACCGAGGACGACGTCGCGTTGGAGGTGGGGCCGGGGCTCGGCTCGCTGACCCTGGCGCTGCTGTCGGAGGTGCGCCGGGTGATCGCGGTCGAGCTCGACCCGGTGCTCGCCTCGGTGCTGCCCGCGACGATCGAGGCGCGCGCGCCGGAGTACCGGGACCGGTTCGAGGTGATCCACGCCGACGCGCTGCGGATCACCGAACTGCCGGGGCCGCCACCGACCGCGCTGGTGGCCAACCTCCCCTACAACGTGGCCGTTCCGGTGGTGCTGCACCTGCTGGCGCTGCTGCCCTCGCTGCGCAAGGGCCTGGTCATGGTCCAAGCCGAGGTCGGCGACCGGCTGGCGGCCCCTCCCGGCAGCAAGATCTATGGCGTGCCGTCGGTGAAGATGGCCTGGTACGCCCAGGCCCGCAGGGCCGGTTCGGTGGGCCGGGCGGTGTTCTGGCCGGCGCCCAACGTCGATTCGGCGTTGGTGGCGTTCACCCGCCGGGAGCCACCGATGACCACCGCGACCCGCCAGGAGGTGTTCGCGGTGGTCGACGCGGCCTTCGCCCAGCGCCGCAAGACCCTCCGCGCCGCCCTCGCGGGCTGGGCCGGGTCGGCTCCGCTGGCCGAGCAGGCGCTGCGAGCGGCGGACGTGGATCCGACCGCGCGGGGCGAAATGCTGGATGTCGGTGCTTTTGCGAGAATCGCCGAACACCGGCCGAGCTGAGTCCCGTACGATCTTTGATCGTGACGACTGTGACCGTACGTGTCCCCGCCAAGGTCAACCTCCAGCTCGGGGTCGGGCCGCTTCGCGACGACGGCTACCACGACCTGGTGAACGTGTTCCACGCGGTCTCCCTGTTCGACGAGGTGTCGGTGACGCCGGGGCCGCTGGCCGTCCGGGTCGAGGGCGCCTCCGTCGAAGGGGTCCCCGCGGACGCCTCGAACCTCGCGGCCCAGGCCGCCGCTCTGGTCGCCGAGCGGCTCGGGGTCGAGCCGGAGGCCGACATCACGATCCGCAAGGAGATCCCGGTCGCCGGCGGGATGGCCGGCGGCAGCGCCGACGCGGCCGCCGCCCTGGTGGCCTGCAACGCCCTCTGGGAGGGCGGGCTCTCCCCGGACGAGCTGCTCGAACTCGCGGCCACGCTCGGCAGCGACGTCCCGTTCGCGCTGCTCGGCGGCACCGCGGTCGGGACCGGCCGGGGCGAGGTCCTGACCCCCGTTCCGTCCCGGGGTGAGTTCCACTGGGTGTTCGCCCTGGCCGAAGGCGGCCTGTCCACACCCGAGGTCTACGCCGAGTGCGACCGGATCAGGGCCGCGCACTCCGAGCAGGCCGCCTGGCCGCACGAGTCGCCCGAGCTCCTGGCCGCGCTGGCCGCCGGGGACGCCAAGGCCCTTGGTGCGGCGCTCAGCAATGACCTTCAGCCCGCCGCCCTGACCCTGCGCACCTCACTCCAGCGCACGTTGAGCTCGGGCCGCGAGTTCGGCGCGCTGGGCGCGCTGGTCTCCGGTTCCGGCCCCACCTGCGCCTTCCTCGCCGCCGACGCGACGCACGCCCTTGATCTCTCCGTCACGCTGAGCGGTCTCGGCGTCGCCCGCACCCTGGTCCAGGCCTCGGGGCCGGTCCCGGGTGCGACGATCCTCTGATCACACCGGGTTGTCCTACGGGTGGGTGCGGACGGCCTTGAAGTCGTCGAGGGTGAGGACGATCGGGGCATTGGTGCTCGAACCAGACAGGTAGCTGCGGAAACCCACGCTGCCGGCGGCCTGGAGGGCCGCGGTGGCGTCGGTGCCCGAGAGCTGCCAGTCGGGTTCGGCCGAGCCGTCGGCCCAGACCTTGGCCTTGAGCGTCGTCGGGGAGGTGCCGGTCGTGAGGACCTTGACCTTCAGGACGGTGCCGGGGGCGTAGGTGAGGCCGGCGACGGTCAGCTCCGAACCGATCGCCGTCTCGGCGCTGGCCGCGTCGGTCCGGCTGAGCTGCAGCGACACCACGCCGCCAGGCCGGAACCTGACCCGGGCGCGGTACTCGCCCGCGCCGGCGATCCGGCGTCCCGCGAGCCAGAAGTAGGCGCCGTTGCCGGTGCCGGCCTTGTCCGCGGCGACCGAGGTGGTGACCTCGGCGTCGTCGGTCGAGACGGTGTTGAGGTAGCCGCCGGGGCCGGCGCTCAGCGTGGGCAGCGCGGCCCTGGCCTTGCCGCCGCTCACCGAGAGGTTGGCCGCGGTGCCGCTGCTGGTCCAGGCGCCGCCGGTGTCGGCGGTGCCCAGGCCGTTGACCGCGGTGCGGCCGAAGGCGTCCGTGGCGAGCGTGCCCGCCACCGGGGTCACCGTGTGGATCACCGATGCGGTGGCGCCGTCGTCGTCGGTGACGGTGAGCTGCACGGTCCGCTCGCCGGCCGAGGCGTAGGTGTGCGACGGGCTGACGCCGGTGCCGGTGCTGCCGTCGCCGAAGTCCCAGGCGTAGGAGGCGATGGT
>JBDSTJ010000152.1:0-5839 GCA_039928335.1 Streptosporangiaceae bacterium
GGTCTACGACGAGCCGCTCGACTGGTCGGTGCCGGTGGTCGACTTCAGTGCCGAGGCGGACCCGGTGGCGGCCGCGCACCGGTGGATGTGGGCGGAGCTGCTGGCCCCGTTCGACCTCGGCAGCGACCGGCTGCTCCGGCTGGTGCTGCTGCGGCTCTCCCCCGACCACGCCTATGTCTCCTTCCGCGCCCACCACATCGCGCTGGACGGGTACGGCGGCCTGGCCATCCTGCGGGAGGCGGTCAAGACCTACACCGCGCTCTCCCGGGGCGAGGAAGCCGTGATCGACATGGGTTCGCGGGCCGAGGTGCTCGCGGGCGAACAGGCCTATCTGGACTCCGACCGGTACACCCGCGACCGCGACTACTGGGTGGGGCGCTTCACCGAGCTCCCGGAGATCCGGAGCCTGTCGGGCCGGACCGCGCCGCCCTCCCCGACGTTCGAGCGGGCCACCGCCGTGGTACCCGCGGCCCGGGTGACCGAGCTCGCGGCTGCCGCCCACGCCCTCGGCACCAACCTGCCCGGCCTGCTGCTGGCAGCCGCGGCCGCCTACACCGGCCGGATGACCGGGTCCGACGACGTCAGCCTGGGCCTGCCGGTCAGCGCCCGGACCACCCCGGCGGCGCGGCGCACGCCCTCGATGATGTCCAACGTGCTGCCGCTGCGGGTCGCTCTGGACACCGAACTGAGCGTCGCGGGCCTGGTCAAGCGGGTGATGGGCGACGCCGGGCAGCTGCTGCGCCGCCAGCGCTACCGCTATGAGGAGCTCCGTCGCGAACTCCGGCTCACCCACGACCCCCGGCCGCTGTACGGGCCGGTCGTCAACATCCTGCGCGCCGAGAAGCCGCTGGAGATGGACGACTGCGAGATCAGCATGAACGTGCTGGCCCTCGGCCCGGTCCAGGACCTGTCGATCAACGTGTACGACGGGCAGGAGGGGCTCGACCTCCGGATCGACTTCGACGGCAACCCGCAGCTCTACTCCCCCACCGAGCTGGCCGGCCACCAGGCCGGGTTCCTGCGGCTGATCGACGCCCTGGCCGACGCCGACCCGGAGACTCCGCTGGCCCGGATCGACGTGCTGGAGCCGCTTCCCGACCTGTTCGGCGGCCCGGCCACGGACCCGGTCACCCTGGTGTCGATGGTCGAGGGCCACGCGGCCCGGCGGCCCGACGCGCCCGCCGTGGAGATGGGTGACGTCAGGCTCACCTACCGGGAGCTGGACGAGGCCGCCAACCGGCTGGCCCGCCTGCTTCTGGACCGTGGCGCGGGCCGGGAAAAGCTCGTCGCGATCGCCCTGCCCCGGTCGGTCGAACTGATCGTGGCGGTCCTGGCCGCAGGCAAGACCGGGGCGGCCTACGTGCCGCTTGACCCCGGCTACCCCACCGACCGGCTCGTCTACATGCTCGCGGACTGCCGGCCCGCGATCGCCCTGACCAGCCCGGACCTGATCCCGACCCTGCCCGAGGCCGACTGGATCACCGCCGAGAACGTCGGGGCCTACGGCCCCGAGCCGGTCGCCGACCCGGGCTCCTCCCCCGATGACACGGCCTACCTCATCTACACCTCGGGGTCGACCGGGCGGCCCAAGGGCGTCCAGGTCACCCACCGGGGCCTGGCGAGCCTCGCCGACTCCGAGATCGACGACTTCAGGCTCACCCCGGACTCGCGGACGCTGCACTTCTCCTCGCCGAGCTTCGACGCCTCGGTGCTGGAGCAGCTGATGGCCTTCCGGCCCGGCGCGGCCATGGTCATCGTGCCGCCCTCGGTCTACGGCGGCGACCAGCTGCACGCCCTGCTGGAGTCCGCCCGGGTCACCCACCTGTTCGCCACCCCGTCCGCCCTGGCCAGCGTCCCCCCGGTCGGCCTGCCCGAGCTGCGGGTGGTGGCCGTCGGCGGCGAGGCCTGCCCGCCCGAGCTGATCCCGGTGTGGTCGCGGGGCCGCTCGGTCGTCAACGTGTACGGTCCGACCGAGACCACCGTCATGGCGACGGTCGGCCCGCTGGCCGACGGCGCGGGCGTACCGATCGGCGCCCCGGTCATCGGCACCCGCGTGCACGTGCTCGACAGTGCCCTCCGCCCGGTCCCGGTGGGGATGCCGGGCGAGCTGTACATCTCCGGCGCGGGCCTGTCGCGCGGCTACCTCAACCGGCGCGGCCTGACCGCCGAACGGTTCGTGGCCTGCCCGTTCGGCGAGCCGGGCGAGCGCATGTACCGGTCGGGCGACCTGGTGGCCCGCCGGGCCGACGGGGCGCTGGACTACCTGGGCCGCGCCGACGGCCAGGTCAAGGTGCGCGGGTTCCGGATCGAGCTCGGCGAGATCGAGGCGGCCCTGTCCGCCCACGACAGCGTCGCCCAGTCGGCCGTCCTGGCCAGGGCCGACGGCGGCCCGAAACGGCTCGTCGGCTATGTGGTGGCCGCGCCCGGCGCGGTCGCCGACAACGCGGTGCTCCGCGGCCATGTGGGCCTGAGCCTGCCCGAGTACATGGTCCCGGCCACGATCGTGGTCCTGGACGCCTTCCCGCTGAGCCCCAACGGCAAACTGGACCGCAAAGCGCTGCCCGCCCCCGACTTCACCACCCACGTCGGCGGAGCCGGCGGGTTCCGCGCGCCTGAGAACCCGCGCCAGGAGCTGCTGTGCGCCCTGTTCGCCGAGGTCCTCGCCCTGCCCCAGGTCGGTATCGGCGACAGCTTCTTCGACCTGGGCGGCGACTCGATCGTGGCGATGCGCCTGGTCTCCCGGGCCCGCCAGGCCGGGCTGGCGCTGTCGCCCCGTGAGGTCTTCGAGCACCAGAACGTCGAGGCGCTGGCCCTGGTGGTCCGCACCCTCGCGGAGGCCGGACCGGTCGCCGAGGCCGCCGGGGCCGGGATCGGCCCGGTGCCGATCACCCCGGTGATCAGCTGGCTGCGTGACCTGGACGGGCCCGTCGACGGCTACCACCAGCGCGTCCTGGTCCGTACCCCCGCCGGTCTCGACGTCGGCGCCCTGACCGCCGCCGTGCAGGCGGTGCTCAACCGGCACGACGCGCTGCGGCTGCGGCTCGACCGGCCCGGCTGGACCCTGGAGGTCCTCCCCACGGCCGACGCCGCCCCGCTGGTCCGCCGGGTCCCGGTGGACGCAGCGGACCTGGACGAGGTCGTCGCCACGGAGATCGAGGCCGCGCGGGACCGGCTCGACCCGGGTGCGGCGGTCAACCTGCAGGTCGTGTGGTTCGACGCCGGCGACGCCCAGGGCCGGCTGCTCGTCCTGGCCCACCACCTGGTGGTCGACGGCGTGTCGTGGCGGATCCTGCTGCCCGACCTGGTCACCGCCTGGACCGGGCAGGAGCTCGAGCCGGTCGTGTCGTCGTTCCGCGGCTGGGCGACCCGGCTCGGCGGCGTGGACCGCACCGCCGAGCTGGACCTGTGGACCGGGATCCTCGACGGGGACGTGCCCCGGTTCGAGCCGCTCGACCCCGCCCGCGACACGGTCGCCACCTCGCGGCGGATCACCCGCGAGCTGCCCGGCGACCTGACCTCGGCGCTGCTCACGACGGTGCCCGCGGCCTTCCACGGCCGGGTCAACGACGTGCTCCTGGCCGCGCTGTCCCTCGCGTTCGGCCGCACCGGCCCGAGCGAGGTCCTGCTCAACCTCGAGGGTCACGGGCGCGAGGACATCCTGCCCGGCATCGACCTGTCCCGTACGGTCGGCTGGTTCACCAGCATCCACCCCGTCCGGCTCGACACCGGGGCCCCGGCCTGGGACGAGATCGTCACAGGCGGCCCTGCCGCCGGGGCGGCGCTCCAGCGGGTCAAGGAGCAGCTGCGCCGGATCCCCGACAACGGCATCGGGTACGGCCTGCTGCGTGACCGGTTCACCGAGTTCGCCACGCCGCAGATCGTGTTCAACTACCTCGGCCGGGCCGACGTCGCGGTGTCCGGCGACTGGACCGTCGGCGAGCTCGACGGCGGGGCCGCTCCGGACCAGCCGCTCGCGCACGCCCTGGAGATCAACGCGATCACCCATGACACCGCCGACGGGCCCCGCCTGTCGGTGACCTGGAGCTGGGCCTCCCGGCTGCTGGACGCCGCCATCGTCACCGAGCTGGCCGACGCGTGGTTCGCGGCGCTGGCCGGGCTGGCCGCGCACACCGCCGCCGGCGGCGGCGGTCGTACCCCCTCCGACCTGCCGCTGGTCGTCCTCAGCCAGGACGAACTGACCGAGCTGGAGGCGGCCCGGCCCACCCTCACCGACGTGTGGTCGCTCTCCCCGCTCCAGCAGGGCTTCTTCTTCCACTCCCTGCTGGACTCCGACGCCACCGACCTCTACACCGGGCAGCTGATCTTCGATCTCGACGGCCCGGTCGACGTCCCCCTGCTCCAGGCGTCGGCGCAGACCGTCCTGGACCGGCACCCGACCCTGCGGGCCGCGTTCGTGCAGACCGCCGGCGGCGACCCTGTCCAGATCGTGGTGAGCCGGGCCCGGCTGCCGTTCGAGGTCGTTGACCTCGACGGTGACCTCGAGGAGTTCTGCGCCGCCGAACGGGTCCGCCGGTTCGACCTCTCCCAGGCCCCGCTGATCCGCTTCGTGCTGGTCCGGCAGGGCGGCGAACGGTCCCGGCTGCTGGTGACCTTCCACCACGTCGTGCTCGACGGCTGGTCGGCGCCGCTGCTGGCCGGTGAGCTGTTCGGCCTGTACGCCGGGGCCGGCGACCTGCCTCGGGTCACCTCCTACGCCACCTACCTGTCGTGGCTCGCCGACCAGGACCAGGCCGCCGCGGCGGCGGCCTGGCGCGAGGTCCTCGACGGGCTGACCGGGCCGACCGTCCTGGCTCCCGGCGCGGCCCTGTCGGCCTCGGCGGTACCCGGCCGGATCACCCTGGACCTGCCGCAGGAGCTGTCGGACGCCTTTCTCGGCACGGTCCGCAGCAACCGGCTCACTCCCAACACCGCGGTCCAGGGCCTGTGGGCGCTGCTACTGGCCCGGCTGACCGGCCGCGACGACGTCGTGTTCGGCACCACGGTCTCCGGCCGGCCACCGGAGCTCGCCGGGGTCGAGCAGATGATCGGCCTGTTCATCAACACCCTGCCCGTCCGGGTCCGGTTCGAGGCCGGCGAGACGCTGCTGGCGGCGCTGACCCGGCTGCAGGACCAGCAGTCCGCACTGATCGCCCACCACCACCTCGGCCTGGGCGACATCCAGGGCCTGGCCGGGGCGGGCACGCTCTTCGACACCATGACGGTGTTCGAGAACTACCCGCTGGACGCCTCGGCGATCGGCTCCTCGATCAACGGTCTCCGGCTGACCGGAGTCGACCTCCAGGACGCCACCCACTACCCGCTGACGTTGCTCGCCGTGCCCGGCAGGACCCTCCAGTTCCGGCTGGAGTACCGGTCGGACGTGTTCGCCCGCGAGACCGCCCAGCAGCTCATGGACGCCCTCCGCACGCTCGTCGAGGCGCTCGCCGCCGACATCGGGCTGCCGCTCGACGCCGTGGAGCTGGCCGGTGCGGACCGGATCGGCCCGGTCCTCGCCGAGCTGGCGGCGGCCGCGCCCGCCCTGCCGCCGGCCCGTGACCCGCAGCGCGGCGAGATGAAGCGCCTGGTCGCCTACGTCGTCGCGGCCCCCGGCCAGAGCGTGGACGTCGAGGAACTCAAGGCGCACGCCCGCGCGAACCTGCCCGAGTCGATGACGCCGCACACGATCGTCGTGCTCGACGCGCTGCCGCTGACCGCCAACGGCAAGGTCGACACCAAGGCGCTGCCCAAGCCGCTGCTGACCGTGTCCATGAAGGACTACCGGGCTCCCCGCAACGACGCCGAGAAGGTCCTGTGCGGGCTGTTCGCCGACCTGCTCGGG
>JBDSTJ010000153.1:0-9174 GCA_039928335.1 Streptosporangiaceae bacterium
CTGCAACGCCCCTACGCCACCTACATCGGGCTGGAGGCCGCCGCCGAATGGGCGCGGATCTTCGAACCCCTCACCATCCCCGGCCAGCTCCAGACCGAGGCCTACATCCGCGCCATCACCCGGACCAACACCCGCGCGCTCACCGACACCGAGATCAACCGGCTGACAGAGGTCCGGCTCCGCCGCCAGGACGTAGTGATCCACGGCGACGACCCACTCCGCCTTCACGTCGTCATGGACGAAGCGGCCCTACGCCGCGAGGTCGGTGGACCCGCCATCATGCGCGACCAGGTCGACCGGCTCCTCGAGGCCGCCGACCACCCGCGCATCCGCATCCAGATCCTCGCGTTCACCCAAGGTGCCCACGTCAGCATGGCCGGATCGTTCACCATCTTCTCTTTCCCCGACGAGGCCGATCCCGACGTGGCGTTCATCGAGACCATGGCCGGCAGCCTCTTCCTGGAACGCCCTGCGGAAGTTCGGTCCGCCCGCGAGACCTTCGACGAACTGTCCGCCCAGGCGCTGTCGCCTGCGGACTCCGCCGCCGTCCTCACCACGATCTCCGCCGAGTACGCCAGGCGGTGCACCCAATGAGACACCTGAACGAACCCATCAAGGAGGTGCGGGCAGCATGGTCCCGCCTGAACTCGAAGGCGCGGTCTGGCGCAAGTCCAGCCGCAGCCCATCCCAGTCCGAATGCGTCGAACTCGCCGGTCTTCCCGGACGCTTGGCCATCCGCGACTCCAAAGATCCATACGCTGGCGCCCTGATCCTCACCCAGAGCCAAGGCCGCGCGCTGCTGTGGCGTGTGAAGCGCAGGAACCCGGACGAGTAGCCACTCGCCCACTCCACGACGAGACCCCGACCGCAGCCGCTAATGCGGGGTCGCGAGCCTGTAAGCCCTGGCCGAGACCCCGCATTGCCCCATGCGCAGACGACCCACGTCCCTCTGGAGTAGTCAAGGCCCGAGAGCCGATCATCACTACCATCCGGACTACCAACCTGCCAGCCGATCCCGACAGGCAACCGATCAGGAACACCAAAAGGCACCATCCTGCACGGGACAGCACGCCAAGCCAGCACCGAGACCAGACTCCGATATGCGAACGCTGGCGTAAAGTAGCTGCGCGTACCAGCCATGACGCACTCCGCACATACACCCAGGTCAGAGCCCTAGGTCCCAGAACCAGCACCATCAACTTCTTCACGATCTCCGTGAGACCCTCTTCAGGAAGCAATGAAATCCCTGAGATCGTGAAATAGTCGCGGAAGGAATAGGCTAAATCCGCTACAGGAGAATGATCACTCGGCCTAAAAGCCCAGTTCAGGCTATACGCCCAAGCTACGGCCGATAATTTCCTTCATAATTTCAGTCGTCCCGCCGAAGATGGTCTGGATGCGGACGTCCTGGTAGGCCTTGCCGATGGAGTACTCGGTCATGTAGCCGTAGCCGCCGTGGAGCTGGACGCAGCGGTCGACGACGGTCTTGAGGAGCTCGGTGTTCCAGTACTTGAGCATCGCGGCTTCTTCGGGGGTCAGCTCGGCGGAGCCGTCCTTGGCGATGCAGGCGTCGGTGAAGGTGCGGGCGATGGTGAGTTCGGTCTTCATTTCGGCGAGGGTGAAGCGGTTGTGCTGGAACTTGCCGATGGGCTTGCCGAAGGCCTCACGGGTCTTGCAGTACTCCAGGGTCGTCTCGAAGGCCGATTCGGCGGCCATGATGGCGGTGGCGCCGATCGAGAGGCGTTCGCGGGCGAGGTTCTGCATCAGGTAGATGAAGCCGAGGCCCTCTTCGCCGAGGAGGTTGGCGGCGGGCACGCGGACGTTGTCGAAGAAGAGTTCGGCGGTGTCCTGGGCGTGCATGCCGACCTTGTCGAGGTTGCGGCCGCGGCCGAAGCCGGGCATGTCGCGTTCGACGACGAGCAGGGAGACGCCGCGGGAGCCGGCGGCCGGGTCGGTCTTGGCCACGACGATCACCAGGTCGGCGAGGATGCCGTTGGAGATGAAGGTCTTGGAGCCGTTGAGGACGTAGTCGTCGCCGTCGCGGATCGCGGTGGTCTTGATGCCCTGGAGGTCGGAGCCGGCGGCGGGCTCGGTCATGGCGATGGCGGTGACGAGCTCGCCGGAGCAGTAGCCGGGGATCCAACGCTGCTTCTGCTCGTCGTTGCAGAGCTGGCGGAGGTAGCCGCCGTTGATGTCGTTGTGCACGGCGAAGCCGGGGCCGTGCACGCTCGCGCGGGCGAGCTCCTCGTTGAAGATCACGTAGTAGCGGTAGTCGTCGTTGCCGCCGCCGCCGAGGTCCTCGGGCATGTCGATGCCGAGCAGGCCTGCTCTGCCCGCGGCCAGCCAGACGTCGCGGGAGACGATGCCGTCCTTCTCCCACTGCTCGTGAAAGGGGGTGATCTCCTTCGCGATGAAGGACCGGACCATGTCCCGGAAGGCCTCGTGCTCCTCGGTGAAGATCGCTCGCGCCACGGAAACCCCTCAGGTAAGTAAGTAACTACTGACTGACTGGACCCAGGTTAGCGCGCCACCGAACGAGGTTCCAGAACCGGGGGTCCGGGTCAGCCGATGACCATGCGGCTGCGGGTCGCGACGATCTGCCGGGTCTTGGGGAAGGTGTGCCAGGCACGCCATTCGAGGCCGCGGCGGATCTGGCGGACCGTGACCCCGGCCAGGGCCTCGGGTTCGCCGACGAAACCGCCGGCGAGGGTGTCGTCACGACCGCTGAGGTACTTCTTGAGGAAGGCCACGCCGCGGGTGAAGTCGGCGTAGTCGCGGCGGTAGACGTCGGCGGTGAAGGTGTACGCCCAGCCGCCGATCTCCTTGCCCAGCTCGTACGGGAGGGGGCCCTCGCGGCCGTCCATCCGGGCGACGGTCTCGGCCACCGGGCCGACCAGGACCTGGTGCCCGTGGCCGAGGAGGCGGAGCTCGACCTCGACCCCGGCGACCCTGCGCAGCCGGTTGCCCTGGGCTTGGAGGGCGGGTTCGGCGAGTGTGAAGGAGAGCGCGTCGGCACTGACGGCTAGGGCGGGGCGCACCAGCTCCAGCATCGGAACCTCCAATCAGTCGGGAACGGCCCGAATTGTGCTCAGGTGAGGCGGGCCACTGCGGCGGCGACGCGTTCGTCGGTGGCGGTGAAGGCCATCCGGATGTGCCGGGAGCCGGCCCGTCCGTAGAAGTCGCCGGGGGCCACCAGGATGCCGAGGGAGGCCAGGTGCGCGACGGTCTCCCAGCACGGCTCGTCCCGGGTCGCCCACAGGTAGAGGGAGGCCTCGGAGTGGTCGATGCGGAACCCGTGGGACTCCAGGGCGGCGCGCAGGGCGGTGCGGCGGCGGGAGTAGCGGGCGCGCTGCTCGGCCACATGGACGTCGTCGCCCAGCGCGGCGATCATGGCGGCCTGGACCGGCGCGGGCATGATCATGCCGGCGTGCTTCCGGACCTCCAGCAGCCGGGAGATCACCGACTGGTCACCCGCCACGAAACCCGCGCGGTAGCCGGCGAGGTTGGAGCGCTTGGACAGCGAGTGGAGTGCGAGCAGGCCCTCGTGGGAGCCCCCGCAGATGTCGGGGTGCAGGATCGAGACGGGCTCCTCGCCGGTCCAGCCGAGCTCGATGTAGCACTCGTCGCTGGCCACCAGCACGCCCCGGTCCCGCGCCCAGGCGACGACCTTGCGCAGGTGCTCGGGCGGCAGGACCTTGCCGGTCGGGTTGGACGGCGAGTTGATCCAGACCAGCCGGGGCCTCTGCGGGCCGAGGTTGAGCAGGCCGTCGGCGGCGATCGGGGTGGCCCCCGCGATCCGCGCGCCCACGTCGTACGTCGGGTAGGCCAACTCGGGAAGGACGACCAGATCGCCGGTGGAGGCGCCCAGCAGCAGCGGCAGCCAGGCGACCAGCTCCTTGGTGCCGATGGCGGGCAGCACGGCCGTGGGCTCCACGTGGACGCCGAGACGGCGGCGCAGCCAGCCCGCGACGGCCTCGCGCAGTGACGCAGACCCGGAGGTCAGCGGATAGCCGGGTGCGTCGGCGGCGGCGGCCAGAGCTGCCCGTACGACCTCGGGGGTGGGATCCACCGGGGTGCCCACCGAAAGGTCGACGATCCCGTCAGGGTGCGCCAGAGCCGTCTGCTTGTACGGCTCCAGGCGATCCCACGGGAAGTCCGGCAGATCCACTTCGTCTCCTCGAAAACGCCTCTCGGCCGCGACCAGGACTGGTCGCGGCCGAGAGACGTGAAGTCATTCGCCCTGCGGGGGCAGGGCGGCCACGATCGGGTGGTCACGTTCGATCTTGCCGACCTTGGATGCGCCACCGGGCGACCCAAGCTCTTCGAAGAAGTCCACGTTGACCTTGTAGAATTCCTTCCACTGTTCGGGGACGTCGTCCTCGTAGTAGATGGCCTCCACGGGGCAGACCGGCTCGCACGCACCACAGTCGACGCACTCGTCCGGGTGGATGTACAGCTGGCGCTGCCCCTCATAGATGCAGTCGACAGGGCATTCCTCAATGCACGCCTTGTCGAGAACGTCCACGCAGGGCTGCGCGATGACGTAGGTCACGTCGTACTCCTCTCGGCACTGACCGGCCCCGCCGTAGTGCCACGGCTCACCGCAAGCTTGCTGACCATAGTATTGCTGGCACCGGATAGTCACATGGACGTGGGGGTCCCCACTTGTCATCCCGATTCGCCGCACGCCTTGTAGTGACGATCACGCCAGCCGATGTCGGTCAGCGGGTCTCGCTGCGCCGACTTCTCGCTACCGGAGAGTACTCCGATGTGGTGGGGATTCTCCAATCCTGGTCGGAGGGCGTCCTGGTCGTGCGCAGGCGTACCGACGAGGTGGTCGAGGTCGAGGAGAAAGTGCTGGTCGCGGGCAAAATCGTGCCTCCCGCACCACCCCGTCGATCAAGGTGATCCGACCCCTCCACCTGGGGGCCCTGCCATGAGCCGTAGGGCAGAAAGCTGTGTTGGGCCTGGCCCCCTCCGTATATCGTTCGTGCCATGAACTGGGCCGTGGCGACGTATGACTCAGCCTTCGGTTACGTGTCCGCCCACGGGGCCCCGCTGATCGAGCTGCTCGACCCGCAACCGGGTGAGCGGATCATCGACCTCGGCTGCGGCACCGGCCTGCTCACCGCCGAGCTCGCCTCGCGCGGGGCCGAGCCGCTCGGCCTCGACGGCAACCAGCTCATGATCGCCCAGGCGTCCGCCCAGCACCCCTCGCTCTCCTTCGCCGTCGGCGACGCCCACGACTTCGAGGTCGCCGACCGCTACGACGCGGTGATCTCCAACGCGGCCCTGCACTGGATGACGCGGGACCCCGACGCGGTGATCGCCCGGGTGTACGCGGCGCTGCGGCCCGGCGGCCGGTTCGTGGCGGAGATGGGCGGCGCCGGCAACTGCGCCGAGCTGATCGCCGCCATGCAGACGGCCTGGCGCGAGTTCGGGCTGAACGAACCCGAGCTGCCCTGGTACTTCCCGACGCCCGCCGACTACGCGGGCCGGCTGGAGGACTGCGGGTTCACGGTGCGACTGCTGGAGTTCTTCGACCGGCCGACCCGGATGAGCGACGCGCCCAACGGCGCGGCCGACTGGGTGCGGGTGTTCGCCGCGGTGCCGCTGCGCGAGGTTCCGCCGGAGCTGGTCCCGGCACTGCTGGGCCGGATCAACGATCTGGCGGCCCCGGCCCTGCGCCGGGAGTCCGGCTGGGTCGCCGACTATGTCCGGCTGCGCTTCGCAGCCGTGCGCAAGGCCGACCGCAACGCCGGCGGACCGGAGATCGCCGACACCCTGCCGCTCCTCGGCCCGCTCTAGTACCTGCCCAGGTCGCGGACGAGATCCAGGCCGAGGACCATGTCGAGGTGCAGCGCGGTCTCGAACTTGGCGCCGGGGGCCAGCTCGGGGTCGGCCATGAGCCGTTCCAGGATCAGGAGCGCGGCGGGGGTGTCGAGGTCGTCGGAGAACGCCGCGAGGGCCGCCGCGGAGTAGTCGGGGTCGATCGGCTTGGACGGTGAGGTGCCCCAGGAGGCCACCGCCGCCCGCCAGCGGGCCAGGTCCCCGGCGGCCGCGGCGAGGCCCTCCGGGGTGATCGTGAGCTCGTCCCGGTAGCGGGCCCGGAGCAGGGTGAGGCGCAGGGCGAGGGGGTCACCGTCGTGATCATGGGATTTCCACGGCGCGACACGCACATCAGAAGTGATGTATCCCACACTCAAAGCCCCCGGGAACGGCTCTCCCGCGTCCTGTCGCGCGATGTTCAGATCGGCGTGATCGACGTCTTCAGCAGCGGTGACGAGCACCTGCCTGCGCAGCCGGGTGGCGGTCCGGCGGAGGAGATCAGCGGTGAGGGAGACGCGCAGGTCATCCGGCGTCTGCACATAGAGTCTGAAGGGCCCGGGCCGGACTCCGACGACCTGTTCGGTCCGGGTCTCATAGATGCGCAGCATGCCCCCACCCTAGGCACACCGGCCCGAAAGAGCTGAGACGCGCCAGAGGCCCGTGGGGTTTACGTGACGCACGACACCTCGTGCGACCATTCGGTCATTCCGTCGGTACCCGTTGGTAACGTGCCGAATCTGATGATGACCACCGCGCACG
The DNA here is from genome assembly GCA_039928335.1 of Streptosporangiaceae bacterium. Lineage (GTDB taxonomy): Bacteria > Actinomycetota > Actinomycetes > Streptosporangiales > Streptosporangiaceae > Actinocorallia. Next base: position 6,589 of record JBDSTJ010000153.1, read on the forward strand.
GTTCCCGATCCACGCCGATCGCCATGCCGATCAGTCTGACGAGCCAGCCCGACCTGTGGCACCTCGTCCGCGACGCCTCGGCCCGACTCGGCGTGCCCATGCCCGCCGAGATCAGCCTTTATCCCCTCCCCGACGTGCAGGTGCAGCCCGGCAGGCTCCTGCTGGGGCTCCCCCTCGTCCTCGACCTGCCCGCCGACGAACTGGCCGCGGTGATCACGCACGAGCTGTTCCACCAGGCTGCCCTCGGCGGTCACCGTACCTTCGCGCAGGACGAGGTCTCGCCCGAGTCGATGGCCGCGGGCGTGGTCCGCGGCTCCTACCTCGCGCTGGCCTTCGAGCGGTTCGTCCTGCAGTACGTCGGGCCGCTGGCCGTCGCCGGCTGGTACCCGGTGGACCTGTGGGCCGCCTGGCGCTGGTCCCTCCGCCAGGACGCCGCGCTGCCCGCGACCGCACCGGGCGTACGGCCCGTACCGCTCAGGCCGCTCGGGTTCGAAGCCGAGGCGGGCTTCGCCAAACTCCTCGCCGAGCAGCTGGCCGGCGGCGCGGAGCTGCGCGCGCTCACCTTCGACGGGGTCCCCGAGGAGGTCTGGGACGAGGCCGCCGCGCGGTGCGCCCACCGGATCCGGGCGGCCGCCGCCGAGATCGTCGGCCATCCCGTGGTGCTGCCGGTGCACGTGCTGGAGCTGGTCCAGGCCGGGCAGTCGACCGAGATCCTGCGCCGCTGCGGCGCGGAGTCACCGGACCTGTTCCCGGTGTCGCGGGTGCTCGGGCCGCTGGTCGGCGACTGCCTGCGGCGGCGCGGCTACCGGCACGACAACACCCTGCAGCAGCATCTGCTGACCGGTCCGTCCTTCGATCGGATCGACCTCCACGCGCTGATCGATCCGATCGACCGGGGCGAGCCGGCCTCAGCGAGGCTGCTCGAATTCCTGACCTAGCCACAGTTCCCGACATAGCCACACTTGCGCACGCTATGTTATCCATCCGTTCCCTAGAGTAGTTGCCCGCAGCTTCGAGCCTCCGTAGGCTCCGCTCCGATGAGAGTCATATTCTGTGCCGCAGCGGCCCTGCTCGCCGGCGGCTGTTCCACCGCCGGGGCGGGGACCTTCTCGCCCGCCGGGCCTCCTTCCCAGGTCTCAGCGCAGGTCCCAGGGCAGGTCCCAGCGCAGGCCGCCACCCGCGCCGACCTGCGCGCCGGGATCCTTCAGGCCTACCGGGACTACCACCGGGTGTTCGAGCTGACCGTGGCGACGAACCGGCTGGACGAGGTCGACCAGGTCGCGACCGGCCGGATCGCCGCCCATCTGGCGGCGCTCGTCCGGGACCAACGCCGGCACCGGATCGTCGAACGCGGGCACGCCGCGCTGAACCCCGAGCTCGTCTGGGTCAAGGACGACACCGCACTGGTCGTCGACTGCGTCGTCACCGGCCTGACCCGGTTCGACGCCCGGTCCGGCCGCCGGGTCGGGCCCAGGGCCGCACCGCGCAAGATCCTGCTGCGGTCGACCCTGAAACGGTCCGGGTCCTGGCGGGTGGCCGAGCTGGAGGGAGCGAAATGCTGAGTCTCCTCCTGGCCGCGACACTGCTCTGGACCGGGCCGCACTGCGAGAACCTGGCCTGCCTGTACGGCACGCAGTCCCACCCGCCGGGTGCCGCGCCGGCTTCCGCGCCGGGTGCCGCACAGCACGACGAACCTCCCCCCGATCTGATGGCCTGCCCCGACGGTGCCCAGTTGTGCGCCACCTCTCTGGTCCTCGTGCCCAGGGTCGCCACCAGGGACGTCGTCGGGATGGCCCTGGCCTCGATCGAGATGCCACTGCCCGTCCCGCACGCGGCACCCGCCCCGCGTACCTGGGTCAACCTGGAGACCCGCCTGTGGATCCAGCGCGGCCTCTGGCGGACCTACCACGGTGAGGCCTCGTTCGCCGGCCAGCGGGTCGAGCTGAACGGCCGGCCGGTCCAGGTCGTCTGGGACCTCGGCGACGGCCGGGAAACCTGCGCGTCCACCGAGTGCGCCCACACCTGGCGCCGCTCGTCCACCACCCCCTACGAGGTCACCGCCACCGTCGAGTACCTGGTCGACTGGTCCTGCACCGGTTCCTGCGACGAGCGGGCCGGCACTCTCGGCCCGCTCAGCGCCACCGGCCGCACCCGCGAGCGGGTCGGCGAGATCCAGACCTCAGCCGTCTCCTGACAGGAGTCTGCGGGCCAGTTCCAGGCCGGTGAGGGTGTTGCGGTCGGGGCGTGCCCGCGGCGCGGGAGCCCGGCGGTCGGGGGCGCGTTCGACGAGGGTCTCGCCGGTCTCGGCCTCGGTGACGGGGGCGTAGCCGGCGGCGCGGAGGGCCTCGAGGGTGGCGGCGACCGGGTGGGCGCTGATGACCACGGTGGGGGCGATCCGGCGCAGGCCCAGCCGGCGCAGGGAGCGGTGCTGGGCGAGCTCCTGGATCAGGGCCTCGTCGTCGGAGCGCAGGCAGCAGGCCGAGCGGACCACCCGTACGGTCCCGTGCCTGCGCGCCGTGTCCTTGATCATGTATTCGAGGGGTTGCGGCAGCGGGCCGGTGGCGGCCTCGCGCAGCTCCTCCAGCA
>JBDSTJ010000154.1:0-12890 GCA_039928335.1 Streptosporangiaceae bacterium
TACCCGCCCGGCGAGGGCTGCATGCGACTAGTCACTGGGACCCGACAACAGAGCACCGACACTGATCAACGCCTCATCCAGCGAGGCGGCGATCTGGTCGTGGCCAGCGAAACCAGCCCCCTCGGCAGAGTCGACCGAAAATCCCCACTCCGCTCCCGAAGGGAGGCCATCGATCACAGCCATGCGCCCACCCTGCCGAAGCAAGATCGATACAGCTCCAGACGGAAACTCCTCGACGCTGACCTCTGCCGCGTTGCCGAGCAATGAACGAACAGCCCGCATGACAGCCTCTTCCGCTGGTGTCGTCATCCGGCCTCCAATCCATGAGTCAGATCACCTAAATACCGCATTCTGCCCGAGCCGGGGATCAGTTCATGATCCCCAGTGCGGCTGCGAGCGCCTTGGCGCCGGGGGAGCCGACTCCCGCCCCCCGGAGAGCGCCGTGATCGGCACGCGCAGGCGGAGCACGATCTTCCTCCGGTCAGCAGGCAGGCTCCGGAAGGTGGCCGAGGCGTTCGAAGACGCGCTCACGGAATTGGAGGTATTCCTCCCCGCGACGGGGCAAGGCCCCGGCGGGCGTTGGACGACACGAGCCGCGGTCAACCTCGTCCTGCCGGAACTGTTCGAGCATGAGATCGTTCTGAGACCATCATCAGATGGGCGAGATCAGTCTGAGTATCAAGGACATCATGATCGACTGCGCCGATCCGGAGCGGCTGGCCTCGTTCTGGGAGGCCCTGCTCGGTAGGCCGATCGCGGCGCGCATCGGTCCCTATGTCTGGCTCGAACGTCAGAACGGCCTCGGGCTGGGGTTTCAGCAGGTCACCGCTCGAACAGTGGGCAAGAATCGGGTCCACTTCGACCTTGCATCGGCAGACCCAGCAGTTGAACAGCAGCGGGTTGAGGCGCTGGGCGGGCAGCGGCTTGCGGAATACGACGAGGGCGGCTTCCTCGTCATGGCAGACCCTGAGGGAAACGAGTTCTGCATCATCCCGAAAGATCCATTCGATGTGGATGACGACGGGCGCGCCAGCTATCTGAACGACCACGCACTCTGACTCAGTCGGACCGGTGCCAATAGTTCTGTCCGATCGACCAGGATCACCCACATCGCGGCCACCGCATGGTTCCAACTAACGCGTTCCGGCTCGGCGGCATAGATCGTCTGCTGTCGAGGTTATCGGCGAGGTGGGCTCGGTCGATGACCGTAGCGAGTTGATCAGCTTGCGTGCTGAGGATCTCCTTTAGTGCCGCATAGTGCGGTTTGATGGGTATGGCGACTCAGCGGGATCGGTGCGTGTTGAGGCGGGCGGCCTGGCGGGTCAGGTGGTCGCGTTCGGCGAGGTTGGGTGCCTTTTGGGCCGCCTCGGCGTACAGTTTTGCCGCCTTCGGCAGGTCGCCGTCGCGCTCGTGGAGGTAGGCCGCGACCGCGGTGTGGCGGGGAAGTGACTCCTCCAGCGCCGCGAGTGCCGCCAGGCCGGCGCGTGGTCCGTCGGCCTGGCCGACGGCCACCGCGCGGTTGAGCCGGACGACCGGGTTGTCGGTGAGGCGGGCGAGTTCGTCGTACCACTCGACGATCTGCACCCAGTCGGTGTCCTCGGCGGCGGGCGCGTCGGCGTGGAGTGCCGCGATGGCGGCCTGGGCCTGGAACTCGCCCAGTCGGTCTCGGGCGAGGGCCGCCTGCAGGATCTCGACGCCCTCGGCGATCGACTCGGTGTCCCACCGGCTGCGGTCCTGCTCGGCGAGCGGCACCAGGCTGCCGTCGGACGTGGTCCGGGCGGCGCGCCGGGCGTGGTGAAGCAGCATGAGGGCGAGCAGGCCCCTCACCTCGGGGTGGCTGATCACGACCGAGAGCTGCCGGGTGAGGCGGATGGACTCGGCGGCGAGGTCGACGTCGCCGGAGTAGCCCTCGTTGAAGACCAGGTAGAGGACGCGCAGCACGGTGGCGACGTCGCCGGGCTGGTCGAACCGGACGCCGGAGACGGTGCGTTTGGCCCGGCTGACGCGCTGGGCCATGGTCGCCTCGGGCACCAGGTAGGCGTGGGCGATCTGGCGGGTGGTCAGCCCGCCGACGGCGCGGAGGGTGAGCGCGACGGCGGACGACGGGGTGAGCGACGGGTGGGCGCACAGGAAGTAGAGCTGGAGGGTGTCGTCCTCCGCCGGCGCGGGTCCGGGGGACGGCTCTTCGTCGAGGAGGTCCTCGCGGCGGCGGCGGGCGGTGTCGGCCCGGGTCGCGTCGAGGAACCGGTGCCAGGCCACGGTGACCAGCCAGCCCTTCGGGTCCCGCGGCGGGTCGGCCGGCCAGACGCCGACCGCTTTGACCAGGGCGTCCTGTACGGCGTCCTCGGCCGCCGCGAAGTCGGCTCCGCGGCGGACGAGGATCCCGAGCACGCTCGGGGTGAGGCTCCGGATCAGGGCCTCGGTCACCTGGGTGGTCACTCCGTGATGGTGGGCGGCGCGGCCAGGAACGGGCGCAGCTCGAGCCACTCGTGGATCGGCTTCCCGCCCACCCCGGGGGCGGCCGACAGGTCACCGGCCAGCTCGAGGGCACGCTCGTAGCTGTCGACGTCGATCATCATCCAGCCGGCGATGAGGTCCTTGGTCTCGGCGAACGGGCCGTCGGTGACCGGCGGGCGGCCCTCGCCGTCATACCGGACGAACGTCCCCTCGGGGGCGAGCGCCTGAGCGTCGACGAACTCGCCGGTCTCCTGGAGCCGGGCCGCGAAGTCGTGCATGTACTGGATGTGGGCTGAGACCTCCTCCGGCGTCCACTTGTCCATGGGCACGTCGTTGATCGGCGTCGGTCCACCGCGGTAGTGCTTGAGCAGCAGGTACTTGGCCATGGGTGTTCTCCTCGGTGCGGTGCGACCCAGGTGGTCGCTCTCACTGCGGGGACGGAGCCGACTGGGTGTTCTCGACATCGCCCGTACAGGTGTCAGTCGAAAGTGTCGGAGATGTCGTGCCAGTCGGAGAACAGGTGGTCTGCGGCTTCGGGGCCCCAGGTGCCCTTGGCGTAGGGCAGCGGTTCGGCGGGGTCGTCGAGGATGGGTTCGACGATGCGCCAGGACTCCTCGGCGAGGTCGAAGCGGACGAACCGGCGAGGATCGCCGGTGACGGCATCGGTGAGGATGCGCTGGTAGGCCGCTTCCATGGGGCCCAGGATCTTGGTGAAGTCGACATGCAGGGGGACGCGCCGGGTGCTGTTCTGGCCGGGTTCCTTGGCGAGGAGGTCGAACGTGATGCCCGCGTCGGGCTGGATCCGGAACCTGATCAGGTTCGGCTGGAGGTCGCCGTCGAAGTAGGAGACCGGCGGGGTGTTGAGCTCCGCGACGACTTCCAGGTCGGTGGTGGGGAGCCCCTTGCCCGACCGGATGTAGAACGGGACGCCCGCCCAGCGCCAGTTGTCGACGTGCAGGCGCATCGCGACGTAGGTCTCGGTCGTCGAGTTCGGCCGGACCCCCTCGGTGTCGAGGTAGCCGGTGTACTGGCCGCGGACGACCTCGGCCGGGTCGATCGGCTTGATCGCGCGCAGGACGCGCCATTTCTCGTCGATGAAGGCCCGCGCGTCCGACGACGGCGGCGCGTCCATGGCCAGGATGGCCAGGATCTGCAGGAGGTGGTTCTGCACCACGTCGCGGACGGTGCCGTTGGCGTCGTAGAACGAACCGCGGTCGGCCACGTCGAAGCTCTCGGCCAACGTGATCTGTACGTTGCGCACGTAGTGGCGGTTCCAGGCCGGCTCGATGAGCATGTTGCCGAACCGGAACACCAGAAGGTCCTCGATCGGCTCCTTGCCGAGGAAATGGTCGACCCGCCGGATCCGTTCCTCGGTGAAGTGCTGCAGCAGCTCCTCGTTGAGAGCCCGAGCGGAGGCCGTGTCATGCCCGAACGGCTTCTCCACCACGAGCCGGGAGTCCTTGTTGAGTCCCGCTTTGGCCAGCCCTTCGGCGACGATCCCGAACAGCGACGGCGGAATCGCCAGATAGTGGGTGAGGAAGCCGAGCCCCTCGACCTCCTTGCGGATCGCTTCGAAGGTGGAAGGGTCCGCGTAGTCCCCGGCGACGAGCCGGATGTTCCCGGCGAACTTCTCGAACGCGGCCTCGTCCACCCCGTCCCCGCAGGCCTGCCGGGCCCGCTCCCGAAGCCCGGCCAGATCGAGATCGGTCTTGGCCACCCCCACGATCGGCAGGTCGAGCTCCCCGTCGGCGGTGAGCCGGTAGAGGGCGGGCAGCAACATCTTGTACGCCAGGTCCCCGGTGATCCCGTACAGAACCAGCGCGTCTGCCTTCTCCAAGGCCATACCCGTACTTCCCTCCGCCATCAACAACTGTCTCGATCTACTACCCATTGCCCCACAGCCACACCAGGAAGACAACTCGAAACTCTCAGTGACCATCGAGGACCGGTATCAGCGGTCCGGCGGTTCCTGATCCCGGGGGGTGGGGAGGCCCAGGAGGGGGAGGCACGGGGTGAGGCCCTCGACGGTGACCGGGGTGGTGTGGTTCTGGGTCCAGTCAGCGCGGGTCAGGCGCAGGCGCTGGTCGGTGGTGGCGGTGCCGCGGATGACGTGGCGGTCGATACCGTCGGGCCGGTAGCCGAGTCTGCGGGAGACGGCCAGGGAGGCGTGGTTGTCGGCGAAGGCGCTGGACCTGGCCTCCCGGGCGTTCAGGCCGGCGAAGGCCAGGTGCAGGACGGCGGCTCGCATCTCGGTGCCTATTCCCTGGCCCTGGTGGTGTTTTCCGAGCCAGGATCCGGTGGAGACCTCGCGGAGTATCGCCAGGTCGCGGGCGCTGATGCTCTGCGCTCCGACGACGGTACCGGCGTGGAAGACGGTGAGGTTGAGCGACCAGTCGTCGGGTGTCCAGGCTCCCAGCTGCAGCCAGTGGTGCTGGACGACGCCCAGGCCGACCTCGGCGGGCGGCCGGTCGGTCCATGGGATCAGGAACGGCATGACGTCGGGTTCGTGGACGCCGTGGGCCGCGAGCGTGGCCAGCTCGGCGAGTTCGTCGGGGGACGGCAGCCGCAGTTCGAGCCGGGGGGTTCTCAGCCGCAACCCGGTCAGCGGGAAATGGTCGACAGGCATCCTGCCATCCTGCCCGTTCCGGCCGTGCGGTTCATTTCCTTTTTGCGAGGCGACGGCGGAGGGCGGTCAGGTCGCCCGTCGCGGTCGCGCGGCGTCTGCCAGTGCGTGGTCGAGCAGGTCTGGGTCACCGGCCCACCGGGATCCGGGTCAACGTCCTGCGCCTGGGCAACACCAAGGACACCGACTTCGCCACCCGCGAACTCGGCACCGAGCAGATGATGACCTCCAGCCGACTGTGGTTCCGGCACGCGCTCGTCCGCGATGCCGGGCTCCTCACCCCCGACCTGATCGCCGACGCGGTCGCCGCACACCGTCACCCTCCCGGCGGGCGTCCAGCATGAGACGCTCGTCCTGTCGCCGTCCGCGCCCGCCGAGGAACTCCCCACCGACGTCGAGAAGTTCATCGAGGGCATGATCCTGCGCCACCTGCCGTCCTGACCCGGGCTCACGGCTCCACTAGGTTCGGGGGACCTGTCTGAGGAGGAATCGTGGACGTGTACGAAGCGCTCTATACCACTCGTGCGATGCGCCGGGTGCAGCCTGATCCGGTGCCGGAGGAGGTCCAGGGCAAGATCCTGGACGCGGCGATCCGGGCGCCCAGCGGGGGCAACACCCAGAACTGGCGGTTCCTGCTGGTGGACGACCCGGCGGTGAAGGCGGCGCTGGGGCCGCTCTACCGGGAGTCGCTCGGGGAGCTGTGGGAGACGGTCTACAAGGAGATGGTCGACGGTGCGCGGGCCGACCCGGACAAGCCGGCCCACGCCCAGACGCTGAAGGTCGTGAAGTCGGCGCAGTGGCTGGCGGAGAACTTCGAGCGGGTGCCGCTGTTCATGTTCGGGTTCGCCCAGCACGACCCGTCCGGCGGGTCGATCTATCCGGCGGTGTGGAACGCGATGCTCGCGGCCCGCGCCGAGGGGGTCGGCAGTTCCCTCACGAGCGTGCTCGGCTACTTCCGCGGCGAGCAGACCTATGAGGTGCTCGGGGTCCCCGCCGACGAGGGCTGGGTGATGGCCTGCTGCGTGTCGTTCGGCTATCCGACCGGCCGGTGGGGCGTCGCGGCCCGCCGGCCCGTGCACGAGGTCGCGTTCCGGAACGCCTGGGGCACCCCGGTCGGGTTCGAGATCCCCGAGCCGCTCTGGAGCCCGGAGTGAGGATGATCAGCGGGCTTCTCTGAGCTGCCAGGCGAACGGGAGCCGGGCGAGGGCCACCAGGAGGGCGGCGAGGACGGGTGACAGGGTGAAGCCGTTGCCGAACTCGAAGCCGACCGAGTCTCCGTCGGTGGCCCAGACCAGGCCCCAGGGGACTTCGACGCGCCAGAGGAGGCCGTTGAAGCCGGACAGCAGCCCGACGACCAGGCCGCCGACGAGGAGGACGACCGACACGGCGATGAAGCCGGTCGCGGCCCAGGACAGGGTGGTCAGCAGGTAGGGCGGGGCGAACCTGCGGAAGGCCGTGACCAGGGTGAACACCACCAGAACCGGCCACAGGAACGGCAGCTTCACGGCGAGTACGACCAGCACGACGCCGATCAGAACCTTCTGACGGCGGCCTGCGAGCAGGGCACGGAACATCTCAACTCCACCTACTGGGCCGGGAGGCCCCGGCGGCATGCGGCAAGAGTAGGGGCACCCGGGCGGTGAACGGGAGGGCGTGACAGCGACCGCCCGATCACGACATAGTTGGACAATGCCTCGCTTGGTGCCCCTCAGGAACATCCGCTTGTCGCGTTGGTCCGGAGCAGGACCAGCGCCGCGAAGCTTGCCGAAGACCTGACGATCCAGCGCTCGGCCCGGCATGAGAACGAGGTGGTGCGCGATGCGAGTTCTGGTGGTCCCCCTGGCCGTGGTCCTGGTCCTGTCCGGTTGCAGCGGGGAGCAGGCACAGCCGAAGAAGCCGGCGGGGGGCCCGGCTGCCCTGGCCGACGCGGTACTGCAGAAGGTCAGAGCGGCGGGCACGGCGCATGTCGAGGTCAGTGCGGACGGCCAGCAGGCCACCGGCGATCTGTGCACCGACACGGCCACCCCGACGGTGCGGCTGTCGTTCATCGGGTCGAAACCGCTGCAGGTGGTCGTCCGGGACGGGGCGACCTTCGTCAGGACCGAGGGTGAGGAGATCGAGCCCGGCAAGCCCTGGGCCAAGCTGTCCCGCGCCGGTCTGGCCGCGCTCGGCGACGCCGGAAAGCTCTACACCGGGCTGCTCGACGTGATCGACAAGGCGCTGCGCGAGGTCACGATCGAGACCGGTCTGGCCTCGGTCCGCAACGGCGTGTTCGACGGCCCGCCGGCGGGCGAGCAGACCGGCGAGCAGGTCGGTGGCGTCACGGCCCGGCGTTACTCCGGCACCGGCTCGGATCCGCTGGGCGGGGCCAAGGTGTCCTGGTCCCTGTGGGTCGGCCCCGACGGGCTGCCGGTCCGGCACGAGGTCAGGAACGGCGCGTCGAGCAGCAGTGTGCTCTACACCGGGTGGGGTGCGCCCGTCACCGTCACGCCGCCCGACCCGGGCCTGGTCGCCTCGCTCTTGCCACCGAACTAGAACGTGTTCTAGATTCGCGGGGTGGAATTCGTCCTGATAGACCAGCCGCGTCCGTCCGTCACCCGGATCACCCTCAACCGGCCCGAACGGATGAACGCCATGGCGTTCGACGTGATGATCCCGCTCAGGGAGGCACTCGAACAGGTCAGCCGGGACAACGGGACCCGGGTGATCGTCCTGACCGGGGCGGGCCACGGGTTCTGCTCCGGGGCCGACCTGGAGAACCCGGGCCGGATCCCCAACCTCGAGGGCCTGACCCTCCCGTCGATCGCCCGCCGCTCGATGGAACTGCTCGACGACGTGATCATGGCCGTCCGCAGGACCCACCAGCCGGTGATCGGCGCGATCAACGGGCCCGCGATCGGCGGCGGCTTCTGCCTGTCCCTCGCCGCCGACATCAGGATCGCCGCCGACACCGCCTACTTCCGGGCCGCCGGGATCAACAACGGGCTCACCGCCAGCGAGCTGGGCCTGTCCTATCTGCTCCCGCGCGCCATCGGGGCCTCCCGCGCCTTCGAGATCATGCTCTCGGGCCGGGACGTGGACTCCGCCGAGGCCGAGCGCATCGGACTGGTCTCCCGCACGGTCGCCGCCGACAAGCTCCTCGACACCTGCTATGACCTGGGTGAGAAGATCGCCGCGTTCAGCCGGCCCGGCGTCGAGCTCACCAAGCGGATGCTGTGGTCGAGTCTGGACGCCGGCAGCCTGCAGAGCCACATGGAACACGAAGGCCAGGCCCAGCTGTTCGTCCGGCTCACGACCCGCAACTTCGAGGAGGCCGTCCTGGCCCGCAAGGAGTCCAGGCCCCCCGAGTTCAAGGACTGATCTGCGGCGTCCCGGAGCCGGTCAGGGCCGGTGGTCCTGGATGGCATGCTGGCCGGCCGGGGCGGTGCGGGGGGCGGGCACGGCCCGGTGCGCGCCGATGCCGGTGAGGGACCGTACCGACAGCTCGTCGTAGCGGGTGCGGTCGGCGGCCTCCTTGCTGAGCAGGGTGCCGAGGATCGCGCACAGGAAACCGAACGGGATCGAGACGATGCCGGGGTTCTCCAGCGGGAACACGTGGAAGTCGACCCCGGCTGGGAACAGCGACAGGCTCTTGCCGGTGACCGGGTCGACCTTGCCCGACACGACCGGCGACAGGAACACCAGGACCAGCGAGCCGAGCAGGCCGCCGTAGATCCCGGCCACGGCGCCGGTCGCGGTGAACCGCTTCCAGAACAGCGAGAACACGATGGCGGGGAGGTTCGCGGCGGCGGCCATCGCGAACGCCAGCGCCACCAGGAAGGCGACGTTGAGGTTCCGGGCGATCACCGCGAGCACGATGGCGAGCGAGCCGATCAGGAACGCCGAGAACCTGGCGACCGCGACCTCCTGTGATTCGCGGGGGCGGCCCAGCATGAGGACGTGGCCGAAGTAGTCGTGGGCCAGCGAGGTCGAGGAGGCCAGGACCAGGCCGGACACGACCGCGAGGATCGTGGCGAAGGCGACCGCGCCGATGAAGGCGAGCAGGATGTCGCCGCCCAGCGATCCGCCGACGTAGGCGCCGAGCACGTGGGCGAGCTGCAGTGCGGCGGTGTTGCCGGCCGGGTCCTGCTCGCTGATCGCCTCGTGGCCGACCAGCGCGGCGGCGCCGAAGCCCAGTGCGAGGGTCATCAGGTAGAAGACGCCGACCAGCCCGATCGCCCAGTTGACCGAGGTCCGGGCGGTCTTGGCGTCGGGCACGGTGTAGAAGCGGGTGACGATGTGCGGCAGGCCCGCGGTGCCCAGTACGAGGGCGAGGGCGAGGCTGATGAAGTCGAGTTTGTTGAGCACGGTCTTGACCGTGTCGCCGACGACCTCCTTGCCGTACTTGCCGCCGGGCTGCAGGAAGCCCGAGTGGCCGCTGGCGTCGGCGGCCGACCCGAGCATCTGGCTGAGGTTGAAGTTGAACCGGCCGAGCACCAGGACGGTCAGTACGACCGTGCCGCCCATCAGCAGCACCGCCTTGATGATCTGGACCCAGGTGGTGGCCTTCATCCCGCCGAACATCACATAGAAGATCATGATCGTGCCGACGGCGACGATCGTCATGACCTTGGCGGTCCCGGGGGACATGCCCAGGAACGTCTCGCCGGAGCGGATCCCGAGCAGCAGCGAAACCAGGGCGCCCGCACCGACCATCTGGGCGAGCAGGTAGAACACCGAGACCGTCACGGTCGAGATCGCGGCGGCGGTGCGGATCATGGGCTGTCGACGGGCCCGGTAGGACAGCACATCGGCCATCGTGAACCGGCCGGCGTTGCGCATCAGCTCGACCAGCAGCAGCGTGAGCAGCCAGGCGACGAGGAAGCCGATGGAGTACAGGAAGCCGTCGTAGCCGGACAGGGCGATGATCCCGGCGATGCCGAGGAACGAGGCGGCCGACATGTAGTCGCCGGCGAGCGCGATCCCGTTCTGAGCCCCGGAGAAGGTCCGGCCGCCGGCGTAGAAGTCGTCGGCGTTCTTGGTGTTGACCCGGGCCCAGATGGTGATCCCGAGGGTGATCAGGATGAACGTGACGAACAGGCCGATCGTCAGGGCCCTGCCACCAGTGGTCTCGCTGGTCAACGCGTTCCTCCCATACGGTGCCGGGCCTGGCGGTGGTCGCCGGGCGGGGTCCAGTCCTCGAGGCGGCGGCGTTCGGCGATGACCGCCTCGTTGGTCGCCGCCCTGATGTCCGCCTCGGTGCGCAACTGCGCGGTCAAAGGGTCGATCATCCGGCGCGAGTAACGGGTGTAGCGCCAGGCCAGCAGGAAGGTCGAGAGGAACTGGAGGACGCCCAGGAGCAGTGCCACGTTGATGTGCCCGATGACCGGGTGGGCCATCAGGTCCCGGGCGAACGCGGACAGCGCAATGTAGAGGAAGTACCAGCCCAGGAACGAGCTGATGAGGCCCATCGCCAGTCGCCGTGACCTCTTGCGGACGAGGCGGAAACGCCGGTCGTGCGAGATGGCGTTGAAGTCCCCGTCGGCGGGGCGGTGACCAGACTGCCCGGCCATCGAACCTCCCTCGACCTAGGTAGCGCTGAGTAGTCGTGCAACTGCGGATTGAGATCAACATAAGGGGGTTGCGCGCTTTTTTCGCGCGAATCCAAGAACCGGTCGGAGGAACTCGCCGTAAGGGGATGGTCACCTGACGGCTACGAGTTGGATCGGCGCTTTCTCCATTCCATATTTCAATATCATGCGATTCGCTATCACTTGCACCGTAGAAATAGCGCTCTATAGTGTGGCTCGGGCCATTTTGTAGATCTCGCCGCGTGCACCGCGCTAACCCAGCCGCCGCAACTGCCCGTCGAGCGCCGGCGCGGTGAGCCGGTTGTCGACCTCCACATGCGGGGCCACCGGCGGTTCCTCGGGCCGCATCCTGGCGAGGAACGCCTCGAACCGCTCGATCTTCCCGGTGTCGCGGGCCAGCCCGCGGTCCGCCAACCGCCGCCGCAGCGTCGCCGCGTCCGACCGGATCCACACCAGCCGGACGTCCCCGCCGCCCAGCGCCGTCACCCACCGGTCCCAGCGGTCCCGGGACCGGATCTGCTCGGTGAACGGCCCGCTGAGCAGGACCGGGCACCCATGCGACCTGATCTCCCGCGCGGTCGCGGTCATCCCCTCGTACTCGTGCCGCTTGACGTGCGCGTCGTACCAGGGACCCTCGCGCTCGCCCGGATCACGCCCGTTCGCTGCCAGGACGGCCGCGACGAACGTCCCGTAGATCGTGTCCTTGTCCAGCAGCGCGGGCACCGGCCGCACCAGGCCCAGCAGCACCTCGCTCACCGTCGTCTTGCCGCTCCCCGGCGGCCCCGCCACGATCCAGACCGTGCTCAGCATGATCCCCAGCATCGCACCCGGGGACCGGGTCAGCCGGGATCGACGACCAGGGCGGTGCCGCCGTGCCGGCGTTGGGGTTCGGCGACCGCCTGGACCAGGCTGCGGGTCAGGAACTCCAGGCCGGTGGCCGCGCCGATGGTCGGCGGCGGGCCGGTGAAGAGCTCGAGTTTCTGGCCCTTGGCGGTGAGTGCGGGGCCGTAGCGGTCGATGAACGGCTGCTCGGCCAGGGTCGCGGCAGTGTTGCGCTGGGTGGCGCGGGGCGCGGCGACCGCCGCGGGCAGGGACATGCCCAGGTCCAGCCGGTTCAGCAGGATCTGCAGCACCGTCGTGATGATCGTCGAGCCGCCGGGGGAGCCGACTGCCAGGAGCGGCCTGCCGTTCCTGAGCAGGATCGTCGGGGCCATGCTGCTGCGCGGGCGCTTGCCGGGGGCCAGGGAGTTCGGGTCGGTCGGCGACGGGACGAAGCTGAAGTCGGTCAGTTCGTTGTTGAGCAGGAAGCCGCGGCCCGGCACGGTCAGGCCGCTGCCGCCGAACTGCTCGATGGTCAGCGTGTAGGCGACGACGTTGCCCCATGTGTCGGACACCACGAGGTTGGTGGTCTGCGGGCCCTCATAGCCGAGCGGCCTGGCGGCGCCCGCCGGCTTCGGGCACCGCCCGTAGGAGCCGTCGGGGTTGCCGGCGGCCACCGGGGCGACCAGCGCCGTGCCGGGGCTGATCAGGCAGGAGCGCTCCTTGGCGTATCCCTCCGACAGCAGCTCCCGGAGCGGCACGTTCACGTCGCCGACATAGGCGGCCCGGTCGGCGTAGGCCAGCTTCGAGGCCTCCAGATAGTGGTGCAGGGCCTGGACCGGGTTCTTCCGGGAGAGCTCGACGTTCTCGAGGATGTTGAGCGCCTCCCCGACCGTGGACCCCCCGGACGACGGCGGCGCCATGCCGTACACGTCCATGCCCCGGTAGCCGACCCTGGTCGGCGGCCGGAACGGGGCGGTGTAGGAGGCCAGGTCCGCGGCGGTCATGAAGCCGGGCCGGACCGTGCGGGTGCCGGGCGTGACCGGCGGATTCGTGACCGTGCGGGCGACCTCCCGGCCGAGCCCGCCCCGGTAGAACCAGTCGACGCCCCGGTCGGCGAGGGTCCGGTAGGTCTCGGCCAGGTCGGGGTTGCGGAAGGTCGAGCCGACCGCGGGCGGCTGCCCGCCGGGCAGGAACAGCTTCTTGGTGTCGGGGATCTGGGTGAACCGGGCGGCGTTGAGCGCGGTCTGGTCGTAGAACTCCTGGTCCACCGGGAAACCCCGGTCCGCGATCTTGATCGCGGGCTGGAGCAGGGTGCTCAGCCGCTGGCCCCTTGTTGCGGCACAGGCAGAAGGGGTGCCCGACCGGGTCGGTGTAGACCTGCCAGCCGTAGCCCTCGGGTCCGATGAAGTCCTTCTGCA
>JBDSTJ010000155.1:0-3177 GCA_039928335.1 Streptosporangiaceae bacterium
GCCAAGAGCCGCTGGGGTCCGCCGGGCGGCAGCAGGACAACGGCATCGCCGAGGTCGTCGACGCGGCGGGCCTGATCGTCACTCCGGGCTTCGTCGACATCCACTCCCACTACGACGGGCAGGTCACCTGGGACACCGGGTTCGAGCCGTCGGCCTCCCACGGCGTGACCACCGTCGTGGCCGGCAACTGCGGGGTGGGATTCGCCCCGGTCCGCCCCGGCCGTGAGGAATGGCTGATCGGCCTGATGGAGGGCGTGGAGGACATCCCCGGCTCCGCGCTGGCCGAGGGCATCGACTGGCGCTGGGAGTCCTTCCCCCAGTACCTGGACGCGGTCGACGGACGGGGCCTGGCCGTCGACTTCGGCGTCCAGATCGCCCACGGCCCGCTGCGCGCCTACGTCATGGGAGAGCGCGGAGCCCGGAACGAGGAGGCCACCGAGGACGACATCGCGGCGATGGCCCTGCTGGTCAAGGAGGCCGCCCAGGCGGGCGCCCTGGGCTTCTCCACCTCCCGGACCATCGTCCACCGGGCCGTCGACGGCGAACCGGTCCCCGGCACGTACGCCTGCGAGGAGGAACTCTTCGCCCTCGGCCGGGCCGCGGCGGCCGGCGGCTGCGGCGTCTTCGAGCTCGCCCCCATGGGGACGGCGGGTGAGGACATCATCGCCCCGCACCGGGAGCTGGCCTGGATGCGCCGACTGGCCGCCGAGACCGGCCTGTCCGTGACGTTCTCCCTGCTCCAGGTCGATGCCGCGCCGGAGCTGTGGCGGGAGATGCTGGCCGAGTCACTCGCCGCCCACGAGGCGGGCGCGCCGGTGTACCCGCAGGTGGCGGCCCGGCCGTTCGGGATGATCGTCGGGTTCACCGGACGGCACGCCTTCACACTCCGGCCGACCTACGAGCGGCTCGCGGCGCTGCACCAGGGCCCTGAGCTGCTCGCCGAACTGGCCCGGCCGGAGATCCGCGCGGCCATCCTCGGCGAACAGGACCGGCCTGCCCGGCCGGGCGTCCTGGACGACGACATCGCGGTGGGCCAGCAGTTCCTGTTCGACCGGACCTATCCGCTCGGCGACGACCCGGACTACGAGCCGACGCCCGACCGGTCGGTGGCGGCCCTGGCCGCAGCCGACGGGGTCGATCCGCTGCACAAGCTCTATGACCTCATGCTCGAGGACGGGGGCCACCGGATGCTGATGGTCCCGATCTTCGGTTACAGCGACCACGACCACGAGGCCCTGCGGGAGATGCTCCTGCACCCCGCGGCGGTCGTGGGCCTGGCTGACGGGGGAGCGCACGTCGCCATGGTCTGTGACGCCTCGATGCCCACCTACCTCCTCACCCACTGGGCACGTGACCGAAGCCGGGGCGAGACCCTCCCGCTCGAGTACGTCGTGCGCAAGCAGACCCGGGACACCGCCGCTCTGTACGGGCTCACGGACCGCGGAGTGGTCGCCGTGGGGAAGCGGGCCGACCTCAACGTCATCGACTTCGGCGGGCTCCACCTGGCTCCGCCGCGCATGGTGCACGACCTGCCCGCAGGCGGGGGACGTCTGCTCCAGGACGCCAAGGGCTACGTCGCCACCATCGTCGGGGGCACCCTCACCCGTCGGCACGACCAGGACACCGGGGCCCGGCCGGGCCGCCTCCTGCGCGGAACCCGATGAGAGGGAGCCGTCCCGCCCGGGGGAGCGGGACGGCCCGGGAGACCTAGTCGAACAGGACCACCTGGCGTACGACCTCGCCTCGGCCGAGGGCGCCGAGGGCGTCGTTGAGCTCCTCGAACTTGATCCGGGCGGAGATCACGGTCTCCAGGTCGAGCTTGCCGTTGCGCCACAGGTCGGTGTACATGGGGGCGTCGCGGTTCATGTCGGAGGAGCCGTAGATGGACGGGAGGAAGTCCTTGCCCTCGAACAGCAGCGAGAACATGTCGACCTGGAAGTGGTCGGTGACGGAGCCCGCGCCGACCACGATGACCTTGCCGCCCCTGCGGGCGGCCTGCGAGGCGGCGGTCAGGGTGGCGGACCGGCCCACGGCCTCGAAGGCGTAGTCGAACCCGCGTCCGGCGGTCAGCAGGCCGCGGAGTTCGGCGAGTCCCTCGGGCGTGGTGGCGTGGGTCGCGCCGGAGCGCAGCGCGATGTCGTGCTTGGAGACCAGCGGATCCACCGCGACGATACTCGCGGCACCCGCGATCTTCGCGCCCTGGATCACCGCGAGGCCGACACCGCCCGCGCCGATCACGACGACGCTGGAGCCGGACCTGACCTGGGCGGTGTTGAGGACCGCGCCGATGCCGGTGGCCACGCCGCAGCTCAGCATCGCGGCCAGGTCGAAGGGAATGTCCTTGTCGATCTTGATGGCGGCCCCGCCGGCCACCACGGTCTCCTCGGCGAACGCGCCGAGCCCGGCCATCCGGTAGACGTCGGTGCCGTCGCCGAGCCGGAAGGTCGCCTTGCCGAAGGTGTCGCCGATCGTGGCGATGCACAGGTACGGCTGGCCGCCGAGGCACTCGGGACAGGTCCGGCAGGCCGGGGTGAAACAGAGGATCACGTGGTCGCCGACCTCGACGTGGGTGACGCCCTCGCCGACCTCGGCGATGATGCCGGAGGCCTCGTGGCCGAGCACCGCGGGGACCGTGGTCGGCAGGATCCCGCTGAGCGCGGAGATGTCGGAGTGGCAGATTCCGGCCGCCTTGATCCGGACCCGCACCTCGCCGGGTCCCGGGCCCACGACGGTGACGTCGGTGCGCAGGTCGAGGGTGGCGTCGCCGGCCGCGTGGACGATTGCTGCTCGCATGTGCCGCCTTCTTTCTTGGGTGCTGTCGCTGAGGGTCAGGCCAGCTTCGGTTGCAACTCGGAACTCACGATCCACATGGCGAAGTACTGCGCCGCTCCGCCGTAGGCGTGGCCGAGCGCGATCCTGGCCCCCTCGACCTGGTGCTCACCGGCCGAGCCTCGCACCTGGCGGGCCGCCTCCAGGCAGCGCACCAGGCCGGAGGCCCCGATCGGGTTCGACGACAGGACACCGCCGGAGGGGTTGACCGGGAAGGCCCCGCCGAGCTCCGTCGCCCCGCTGTCGGTGAGCTTCCAGCCCTCACCCGGCGCGGCGAGCAGATGCCCTTCCAGCCACATCGGCTCATACCAGGAGAAGGGCACGTACAGCTCGGCGCAGTCGATCTGC
>JBDSTJ010000156.1:0-4266 GCA_039928335.1 Streptosporangiaceae bacterium
CCGACGACCCGCTGGGGGTTGGCCGGAACGGTGATGCTGCCGTTGGTCGCCTGGACGGTGCGGGTGGTCGGAGCGGCCGCCGAGGGGGCGCCCGCCGTCGGCTCGTCGGAGCCTCCGCAGCCGGTCAACGCGAGCGCGCCGACGGCGACGGCGGCGACGAGCAACCGGGATCTAAGGATGAGGGGGTTCATGATTCTCCTGGGGAATGGGGGTCGTGCGTGGGGCGGGTGGTGCCCAGGCCAGGCCGTCGTCGGAGGGGACGAGACCGCCGGGGAGCAGAGGTGTCTCCCCGGTGGCGGAACCGAGGACGCCCCGGCGCTGGATCTGGTTCATCTCCTGCATGACGCCGCCGACGACCGGGACACCGAACAGGTGCCGCATCCGTTCGCCCGACGCCGTCGACATGTCGCCCGTGGCCTCGACCGCGCTCGCGAGCGAGCGGGAGGAGTTCCCGAACCGGGCGACCAGGGCATCCGGGTCGGTCAGGGCGGTCTCCCCCGAGGCGACGCCGCCGACGAGGGAGACGAAGGCCTCCATCGCCGAGGAGTCGAAGGAGGTGACCTTCTTGGCCTTCCAGAAGTAGCCCTCCTCATTGCCTTGCATGTCATAGAAGGCACTGAGGAACTCATAGAACACGCCGTACTCGCGGCGGTAGCGGCCCTCGAACTCGGCGAACGCGCGGTCCTCGGCGACGGCACCGGACAGCACGCTGTTGATGGACCGGGCGGCGAGCAGGCCGGCGTAGGTGGCCAGGTGGACACCGGTGGAGAACACGGGGTCGATGAAGCAGGCCGCGTCGCCGACCAGGGCCATGCCCGGACGCCAGAAGCGCGTGTTGGCGTAGGAGTAGTCCTTGCGGACGCGCAGCTCCCCGTAGGTCCCGGTGGTGATGCGGGTGGCCTCCGACAGGAAGCCCCGGACGATCTCGCACCGGTCGACGAAGCCCAGCAGCGCCTCCTCCCGGGCGGACTCATCACCCTGGATCTCCTGCGCGCGGGTGCTGCTGATGACCGCGCCGACGCTGGTCAGCGTGTCGCTCAGTGGGATGTACCACATCCAGCCCTCGTCGAACGCGGCGCACAGGATATTGCCCGAGTCGGCGCCGGGCAGGCGCTTGCCGCCCTCGAAGTAGCCGAACAGCGCCAGGTTCTTGAAGTGCTCGGAGTAGACGCGCTCGCCGCCGGCGTGCCCGCTGAGGCGGGTGCGGTTGCCCGAGGCGTCCACGACGTACTTCGCGGTGATCTCGCGCGGGCAGCCGTCCGCGTCGGTGTAGCGGACACCGCGCACCCGCTCGGGGTCCTCGAGCACCTCGCCGACCGCGACGTTCTCCCGGACCTCGACGCCCTTGGCGGCGGCGTTGCGCAGCAGGATCTCGTCGAACTTCATCCGCTCGACCTGGTAGGCGGTCGAGGTCGGGCCGCTCAGTTCCGGTGAGACCGCGAACAGGAAGTTCCACGGCACCGGGTTGGTGCCCCAGCGGAAGCTGCCGCCGCGCTTCACCGTGAACGCGGCCTTCTCCATCTCCTCGGTGACGCCGAGGAGCCGGCACACGCCGTGCACGGTCGCCGGCAGCAGCGACTCGCCGATCTGGTACCTCGGGAAGGTCTCCTTCTCCAGGAGCAGCACCCGGTGGCCCTGCATCGCGACCAGGGTCGCGACGGTCGATCCACCGGGACCGCCGCCGACCACCACCACGTCGAACTCTTCGGCGTGCATTCTCGGGTTCCTCCTTCGCACGGCTCAGTGGCCGAGCAACTCGACCCACTGGGCGACGGTGGGCCGCTCGGCCAGGTCGAGGATGTCGACCTCCGCGCCTGTGGCGTTCCAGCGCTCCGCCAGCGTCATCAACCGGATCGAGTCCAGGCCCTGGTCGCTCAACGGCTGATCGTCGACGACCTCCTCGGGGGTGAGGAAGAGCACTTCGGCCACGTCGGCACGGATGCGTTCGGAGGTGAACGGTGCGTCCGTCATCGTCGGTCCTCTCGAATTGTTCGGGGTGGTCACGCCGTACCGGGACACGAGATCGGCAGTTAGGTAAGGCTTGCCTAACAATCAAGCTTGGATCATGATCTGTCAAGTCGCCCCCGAAAGATCGAGGTCGCACTTGACGCGCCGGGACTCGAGTGCCAAAGATAGGCAAGCCTAACCTTAGTTAGGCATTCCTTACTGACAACGGAAGGACCGGTTCATGTCCGCAGGAGTGGCGGTGGTCTCCGGTGCAGGTGGCGGCATCGGGGCGGCAACCGCCGAAGCGCTGGCCCGCACCGGGCTGACCATCGCGGCGCTCGACCGCGACGCCGAGAGTCTGGACCGGGTCGTCGGCAAACTCCGCGGCGAGGGCCTGAACATCGACGGGTTCACCCTCGACATCACGAGCAGCGGCGCCGTCGAGTCCGTTTTCGACACCCTCGACAGGACGTGCGGGCCGGTTCGCCACCTGGTCAACGTGGCGGGGATCCTCCGCCCCGCGAGCCTCCTCGCCACCACCGACGCCGACTGGGACCAGACCCTCGCCGTCAACGTGACCGGGGTCTTCCTGCTGTGCCGGGCGGCGGCCCGCAGAATGGTGCCGCGCGGCGAGGGCGCCATCGTGACGGTGGGCTCCAACGCCGGCGGGATACCCCGCACCGGCATGGCCGGCTACGCCGCCTCGAAGGCGGCCGCCGCCCACCTCACCCGGTGTCTCGGGCTCGAGCTCGCCCCGCACGGCATCCGCTGCAACATCGTCTCGCCCGGCTCCACGGACACGCCGATGCTGCGGGCCCTCGGCGCCGGGGACCCGATCGCGGGCGACCCCGCCACGTTCCGCACCGCAATCCCGCTCGGCCGGGTCGCCCAGCCCGCCGACATCGCCGACGCCGTGGTCTTCCTGCTGTCCGACCAGGCCCGGCACATCACCATGCACGAGCTCTACGTCGACGGCGGCGCGACGTTGCGCGCCTGAACCCCCTTTGGGAGCGGATTTCCTTGACCCTGATGACTCAGGCCACCGCCGAGGCGGTGGCAGACCCGCTCAACGGCTACCTGCCGCAGGACTCCTTCTTCTTCCGGACACCCCGCCGCACCCTGCTCACCCGTGGCGCGTTCCGGACCGTTCCGACCTGCGACAGCCACGACCTGGGCACCACGCTGCCGCGCCGGGTCCAGCGGACGCTGGCCGAGGCCGAGGCGGCAGGCCATCCCAGGCCGCTCGTCGTCGGCGCGATCCCCTTCGACGAGCGCACGCCCGCGCGGCTCACCGTCCCCGGCGGCGTCCAGTGGGCGGGTCCGTCCCGGGCCGGGTCGGACCCCGACGGTCCCCCCGTCTCCTTCGGCTCGATCCGGCACGTGCCCGAGCCCGCTGACTACCGGCGGGGTGTCGCCGTCGCACTGGAGCAGCTGGCGGCCGGGGAGCTGACCAAGGTCGTGCTGGCGCGGTCACTGCAGTTGCAGGACGTCCGGCACGCCGACGCCGTGACCCTGCTGCGGCGGCTGATGCGCGCCGACCCCGAGGCCTACGTGTTCGCCGCCGACCTGCTGGGCGGCCGGGTCCTGCTCGGCGCCAGCCCGGAGCTGCTCGTCCAGCGGTCCGGCGGGAAGGTGGCCGCCCATCCGCTGGCGGGCTCCGCGCCCCGGCAGGCCGATCCGGTGGCCGACCGGCTCGCCGGCCAGGCCCTGCTGGCCTCGGCCAAGGACCAGCGCGAGCACGCGGTGGTCGTGGAGGCCGTCGCGGCCAGTCTCCGGCAGCACTGCCGGGACCTGAGCGTCCCCGAGCGGCCCTCGCTCGTCCAGACCGGTGCCATGTGGCATCTCGGCACCAAGATCACCGGGAGGCTCCGGGACCCGGAGGTCTCCTCCCTGGACCTGGCCATCACCCTGCACCCGACGCCTGCGGTGTGCGGGCTGCCCCAGCCCCTCGCCCGGCAGGCCATCGCCGAGATCGAGCGGTTCGACCGGGGCTTCTACAGCGGGGCGGTCGGCTGGTGCGACGCCTCCGGGGACGGGGAGTGGGCCATCACGCTGAGGTGCGCCGAGGTGACGGCCCGGGAGATCCGGCTTTTCGCCGGCGCGGGCATCGTCACGGGCTCCGACCCGGAGGGCGAACTCGCCGAGACCTCCGCCAAGTTCCGCACCTTCCTGCGGGTCCTCGGCATCGACCAGGACCTGTGAACGGAGAACGATGCTCGCGCACTGCACACCCTGGCCCTCCGAGGACGCCGAGCGCTACCGGGCCGCCGGCCACTGGCGCGGCGAGACCTTCGGGGATCTCCTGCGCCGGCTCGCCGG
>JBDSTJ010000157.1:0-12987 GCA_039928335.1 Streptosporangiaceae bacterium
TCGAGATGTCGTTCCCGAACTCCGCGGTTTCCGCAGTGAAACGATCACCAGTCAGTTGCATACCGTCACCAGAGTCCCCGGCAAAACGGATGATGACACGATCAAGCTGCTGGACCTGTTTGATCACCTGCTCGACCGTCCCTCCGGTCACGGCCGGGTGCTCGGAACGTCGGCGGACGCCACCGGGGCACCGGGAACCTTCCGGCCGATCCAGTCCACGACCAGATCGAACCAGGCCTGCGCGCCGGTGTGCAGGTTGAGTGAGTGACCGCAGTCGGGGATCACGTGCGTCTCCAGTTGGGCCTCCGGCGAGTAGAACTCCTGCTCGTACTCGTGGACCGCGGCGGAGGTGCGGCAGGAACCCACGCTCTCGCCGCAGAACAGCGCGTCCTGCTGGCCCACCACGAGCAGCACCGGCACCCGGACGCCGACCGACTGGTTCGGCAGGTAGGTCTGCGGGAGCGTCTCGCCCTCGCCGAGGGTGCCGGTGGACTTGATCAGCTCGTTGTACTCCGACATCCGCGGCTCGACGGTGGGCGGGTGCTCCAGCATCCGCGACCGGAGCCCGGGCCGCTGGGTCAGATAGCCCACCGGCGGCGCGGTCGCCGTCAGGATCGGGTCGTCCGCGGCGGGGTGGAAGAAACCGCGGACCTCCTCATACAGGTCGGTGAACGCGTGCAGCATCCCCGAGACGATCAGGCCGTCGACGTCCTGGTACTGGGTGGCCTCCATCAGTCCGATGCCCGAACCGTAGGAGTGGCCCACCACCACGACCTGGTCGAACGACTGGTCGGCGATCCGGCCGTCCCGCAGCGCCGCGACGAGCTGGTGCAGCACGGCGACGTGGACCTCGGCGGTGACCTGCTCGGCCTCGGGGCGGCTGCTGCGGCCGGTGCCGATCCGGTCGAACACGAACACCGCGTGGCCGGCGCGGGCCATGTGGTCCGCGTAGTTGTACTGGCCGGGCATCGTCCAGTACCTGCGGTCGTAGGTCAGGCCCGGGACGAGCACCTGGACGAGCCGCGGGGCCTCGCCGGCCCGCTGGTAGAGGTCACCGGAGATCTTCCAGCCGGGACCGCTGTCGATGCCGGCCCGGACGTGCAGGGTGACGGGGATGCGCATGACTGAGGACGCGTTGTCGTCAGGCAGGGAATTCATCTGTACTCCACAGGGATCGTGAGACGGTCAGTGCGTGATGGCAGGGGTGGCCCGGCCGGGCAGCGCGGGCGGTGCGTCCCGGGGGTCGAACGGCCGGCGGGAGCCGCGCAGCGCCGCGGCCAGGACGCGGGGCCGGGCGATCGCCTGCGGGGAGGCGACCATCTGGTTGATGTCGAGCAGTGCCTGCGAGGCGGCCCGGCTGTGCGGGGACGCGGCGATGACCCGGTAGAGGTACTTGAGCTGCATGCGCGGGCCGACCCCGACCTTGCTCGCCGCCCACGGGTAGGCCAGGTCGGCGGTGGCGGCGATGGCCCAGGCCAGGTCGATGCAGCGCGCGACCTTCTTGCGGAAGCCCGCACCGACACCGTCGAGGGTGCCGGCGGAGTCGAGAGCCTGGCCCAGGGCGAGGGCGCTGCGCGCGGCGACCGACATGCCCTGGCCGTAGGACGGGTTGAGCGCGCCGGCTGCGTCACCGAGAACGACCAGCCGGTCGGGCCAGCGCGACAGCCGCTCGTAGTGCCGGCGGCGGTTCTCGGTCCGGCCGGAGGAGTGGATCGGGCTCACCGGGGTGGCGTTGCTGAGCACCTCGTGCAGGATCGGCGAGCGCAGGGTCCGCGCGAACTGCAGGTAGCCCTCGATGTCGTGGGGCGGCCGGGAATCGCCCAGCGCGGCGAGCGAGACCATCCAGCGGCCGTCCTCGATGGGGTTGAGGATGCCCTGGCGGGGATTGTCCGGGCTGTACTGCAGCAGGATGCAGTTCCAGTCGGCGGAGTGCCCGGCCGGCGGCTCGAAGACGCAGGTGGAGTAGGAGGTCTTGGCGTCCACGACGGACTCGGGTGTAGGCCCGCAGCCGAGCGCCTCGAGCCACTCCGGAGCGTGGGAGTTGCGGCCGGCGGCGTCGACCAGCAGGTCCGCGGTGAGCGCCTCGGGCAGCCCCCACTCGCCGCCGGCGGTCTTGCGCCGGACCCGCGCACCGAGGACGCGCTGGTTGTCCGGGGAGGTGAGCAGGCCGACGGCCTCGGCCTCGTCGATGATGGTCACGTTCGGCAGCGCGCGGACCCGCTTGAGCACGACCGAGTCGATCACGGTGCGGGAGCTGGTGAACATCGCGAGGTCGGTCTCGAACCGGGGCATCCAGCCACCGGCGGTCAGCAGCAGGATGTCCTGGGGCATGCGGACCTTGACCATTCCAGCTTGCAGCAATTCATCCCGAATTCCGGGAAAGAGTTCTTCCATCGCGGCATGGCCGGCCGTCATCAGATTGTGGGCGTGCCGTGCCTGCGGGACGCCGCGCCGCCAGGCCGGTCCGGTGGGGAGCCGGTCCCGTTCGATGATCGTGACCCGATCCAGGCGCTGGGCGAGGACCGCGGCGGTGAGCAGTCCGGCCAGGCTCGCCCCCAGGACCACGGCTTGACCGGCGATTGTGTTGTCGTCTGCCGCCATCTGACTCTCCTCGGTCGTTCAATTCTGCCGACTATCCCGCTGTCTTAAGAAATATAGCTTCGTGCTGATATACCGGATACGACAGGTAAATGTCCGATTCGAATAGCAGGAAACTGTCCTGTCACTGGGATAGGGCGGATTTCGTAAAACGCCGCGATCGGGTTGAGAAGAACACTCATCGGTCATTTGAGAATGGCGGGGCGGCAGCGGCCGGTGGGATCGGGCACGCCGAAACCCCGGGCCGGGATCGGGAACGCGGGGGTTCGCGGCGGCGGAGTGGACACGCCGAGGGGCTACCGGGGTGCGCGGGAGAGGGGCGCGGGAGAGGGGCGCGCGCAACCGCCCTGCACGCCTCCGCGGCCGGCGCACGGGCCGACCGGGGGAGGTCAGTGCTGGTGGAGCTCGGTGAAGAACCGGAGTTCGACCTTCTGGAACAGGTAGCGGGGGGAGCGCGGCCAGTTCAGCTGGGCCCCGTAGAACTGGGTGGCAAGAACGATCTTGAAGTAGGGGAGTCCGCTGCCCGGCATCGCGACGGGAACGATCTTGCCGTGGGTGGTGGTGTGGAACGTCCGGCCCTCGGTGCGCAGGATGCACCGGCCGGTGAAGTCGCGGTCGTTGACGTGCGTCAGGTCGACGGTCTGCCAGCGCATCGTCGGCACCTTCGGCCGGGTCAGCCGGAGCCTTGGCTGCGGCGTCCTGCGCAGTCCCAGGCCGATCTCGAAGCCGGCGAGCCGCCCGCAGTGGGTCAGTCTGAACGAGCCGGCGAAGCTGGCGATGTCACCGAGCTCGCGGGCACCCCCGCTGCTGACCGCGGCCAGCGAACCCCGGGTCATCTCGCCGGATATCTCCCAGGAAGGTGCGTGCTCTCTTCCGGTGTGCGGGGGGCCCTCCATGTCGTCCTCCGAAAATTTCAGAATCGCTGACTGGTGACATCGTCTGGTCCGGGCGGACGCCCGTCCAGAGGGGTGCAGGAAACTGTCATGCCCTGTCAAGGGGCAGCAGGCTGCGCTGTTCGAGCTCGGTGACGACCTGGGGCAGGCCCTGGTGGACGGACGGGAACCGCGGCACCCAGCCCAGTTCGGTCCGCGCCGCCTCGTTGCCGACCCGGTAGGACGTCGTCAGTGAGGCGATGGCGGGCTCGCCGACGACCAGGCGGGCCAGCCAGGTGGGCAGCCGCCCGACCCGCGGCCGTGCCATCGCGTCGGTGAGGGCGTCGACGAACTCGCGCAGCCGCAGCGGCGTGTCGTCGACGATGTTGTACTCCGACCCGGCCGGCGCGCGTTCCAGCGCGGCGACGAAGGCCGCGCCCACGTCGTCGGCGTGCACGCAGCTCCAGTAGCCGGCGCCTTTGCCGATGCACCGCAGCCGGTTGCGGCGGGCCTGGTCATAGAAGACGTCCGCGAAGTTGCCGCCCGGCCCGTACACGAATCCCAGGTGCAGGATCACCGCGTCCAGGCCCGCCTGCCGCCGACCGCGCAGGTACTCCACCTGCCGGGCGTGCGAGACGCCGAGCGGCGAGGGGTTCAGCGGCGTCTGCTCGTTGATCCAGGAGTCGCCGTGGTCGCCGTAGCCGAAGCAGCCGCTGGTGTAGAGGAGTCGGCGGCCCCACTCGGCACAGGCCGAGGCCAGCGTCTCGGTCGCGACCCGGTCGGCGGCGTCCAGCGACGCCAGCGCCGTCCCGGTGACCCGGCCGGGGATCCGGACCTGGGCGGCGTGCACGACGGCGTCGACGTGCCGGACCAGCGGCCGGTAGGTCTCCGGCCGGAGCATGTCCCCGACGACGAGGTTGGTGTCGGCGGCGGGGAGGTGGGCGGCGAGCCGGGGCGACCGGACCAGCGCGGTCACCTGGTAGCCGGCGGTCCACAGGGCCTTGGCGACCGCGCCGCCGACCAGCCCGGTGGCCCCGGTGACCAGGACGTTCATCCCCGGTTCGAGGCCGCCGGCCGGTCGGCTGAGCTGGTCGGCGGGCAGGGAGCCGGCCATCAGGTCCACCGGCCCGTACCGTAGGTCTGGTTGGTCCCGAGGACCTGCTCGCGCAGCTCGAACCGGCGGACCTTCCAGGTGGCGGTGCGCGGGAACCGGTCCCACGGGATGACCGCGGGCGCGGCGAGCTCGGGCAGGCCGGCGGTGGCGCGCGCCCACTCGGCCGGGTCGAGCTCGTCGCCCTCCACCGACAGCACCGGCTGCGGCGGCTGCCCGGGAACCCCCAGGATGATCACTTCGGTGGCCTCAGACAGCCGGTCGAGCAGCAGGCTCTCCAGTTCGATCCCACTGGCACCGGGGATGGTGTCGACCTCGCGGTCGAGAATGCGCAGGCTGCCCAGGCGGCCGCGCACCCCGATGTCGCCGGTGTTCCACCAGCGGTCCCAGACCTTGGCGGCGTGCCGGTCGTCCTCACCCAGATAGGTCACGCAGCGTCCGCCGGTGCCGACGAGCACGAGTCCCTCGGTGCCGGGGCGGACCTTCTTGCGGGTCAGCGGGTCGACCAGCCGGAATCGGGTCACGAACGGGACCGGCCAGCCGACGTTGTTCTCGGAGTTGCCGCCGCGCCGCCCCGCGGCGACCATGCGGCGGTTGAAGACGCCGAGGCTGACCGGCCCGACCTCGCTCTGCCCCCAGCTCTGGACCCAGAGCGGGTAGCGCCGCTTGGACGCGGCCAGGAACCGGCGCACGGTCGAGGGGTGGATCGCGTCGAAGGTGCTGAAGTAGGTGCGGACCCGGGAGAAGAGCCACGGGTGCGACCGGGTGAGGTGCTCCCAGCGCTGGAAGATGTTGGGGCAGGCCTCCAGCGTGGTCGGCTTGTGCTGGGTGAGGAGTTCGACCACGTCGGCGGGTTCGCAGTCGGCGAGGATGACGACCTTGGCCGGCGGCCGGACCAGTTGGGCGACCGTCCAGGTGATCGCCCGGATGTGCATGAAGGCGATGCACGAGGCCACCACGTCGTCCTTGCGGATCGACAGGCGCGGGATCGGTGCGGTCTCCAGCCGGGTGTTGACCTTGATCGTGGTGGCCGCGGAGTGCACGACGAACTTGGGCACGCCGGTGGTGCCCGAGGTGTGGGTGCAGATCATCGGCTGGTCGTCGGGCTGGGCGTCGGCCGGCGGGACCGGAGCGCTGCGCAGGTCGTCGAAGGTCGGGATTCCGGTCGGGACCTCGCCCGGACCGGCCGCGATGACCGCGACCCCCGCGGCGGCCAGGGTGACCCCGGAGTCGGCGGCCTCCTTCAGCGTGGCCGGAGCGACCACGATCACCGACGGGTCCAGCCGCTTGAGCATGATCTCAAGGTTCGCCGACCGGATCGTCGAGCTGATCATCGCCGGCAGGGCGCCGATCCGGGCCGCGGCCGCGGCCACCAGCACCACGTCGAAGTGGTTGTCCTTGATGATGGCCAACCGGTCGCCGCGGCGCAGGCCGCTCTGGTAAAGCGCGCCGGACATCCGGCGCACCAGCTGGGCCAGCTCGCTGACGCTGTAGGTGACGCCGCCGTCGGGTGCGACGTCGAACGGCCGGCTCAGCTGGAACGTGGGGCCCTTGGCGTAGGCGAAGTGGTCGAAGATCAGACCTATGTTGTTCGGGCGTGGATTTCCCATGACGTGCTGTCCTCCTTGGACTCTGCTGCGAACTGCGCTCGCTACTGACTGACCAGCGCGAGGTTGGCGATGATCAGGACGACGGCGCCGACCCGGTGGGCGGTGATCCCGAGCCTCCGCGCGGCGAGGTGGTTCTGGCCGATCAGCCCGACGCGGACCTGGCGCGCGTGCACCAGCAGGACGGGCGCGAGGAACAGGAGGAGCCACCAGGAGGCCGCTCCCCAGGCGAACGCCACCGCCAGGGCGAGGACCTCGGTGGCGGTGATGGCGGCGACCACCCGGCGGTAGGAGTGGGGCGGCAGGGTCGTGGCGAGGTTCCGCCGTCCCGAGAGCCGGTCGCCGTCCACGTCGTTGAGGTTGGAATAGACCGAGACCAGCAGGCTCCAGAGCCCGAACAGGTAGCTCTCCAGCAGGATCAGGCCGGAGACGTGGCCCTGGAGCAGACCGAAGGGGAGCAGGACCATCAGGCCGGGGCTCAGCAGCAGCACCAGTTCCTGGGCCCGGTGGTAGCTGAGCTTGAGCCCGTAGGAGTACTGCACGCTGATCAGGAGCACGAAGGCCGCGACCGGGATCGCCCACACCGGCCGGTGTGGGGCGACGGCGTAGGCCAGCCCCCAGAACACCACGCCGCCGGCCGTGGTCAGCCGGCCGAATCCGACCGCCTGGCCGAGCGTCAGCTCGCCCGCCAGTAGCGGCTTGTTCGACCGGCTGCGCTGCTCGCCCTGCTGGGGGGCGTAGTTCCGGTCGTCGCTGCCGTCCCGGAAGCCGCTGACGTCATCGAAGGTGACGGTGGCCGCCACGACGCAGACCCAGCCGAGGTCGACCAGCACCATTGTCAGCAGGGTGCGGCCGTCGAAACGGGTGGCCGTGCCGATCAGGCTCCAGGCCACCAGAACGCTCAGGTAGTAGTCGTAGAAATAGAGATTGGAGAGCCGGGCATAAACGCTCGCACGCTGCCGGACGCCGGCCGGCGCGGAAATGGTCGTCATGATTCGGCGCCCTTCGGATGGCGTGGGGGACCTGACCTTTTGTCGCGCTCATCACGTTAGTCCGGCGGGTCGTAGCATAAATATCCCTGACGCATGGCAGTTCGATGCCGATCCCGACCGCGCGGGCCAAAAAATTGTCAGCGCCCTGTCATCCCGGTGCCCTTGTCGGCGCGGTAACGGGGGGCGACGATGGGAAAAGTTCTGACCGGCGGATTCTGGGAGAGGGAATGAGCGCAAAAGAACTGGTAATCAAGGCGGTATCGGAGATGACCGTCGATCTCGACATCGATGCGGTGGAGCGCTATTTCGCCCTGGACTTCATCCAGCACAGCCCGACCTGCCCCGAGGGCCGGACCGGGCTCAAGACCCTCATGGAGCACGCCAAGTCCCTGGGGGTGCGCTACCGCTGGCACCGCGCCATCGGCGACGGCGAGTACGTCGTGCTGCACTCCCGGGCGACCGGCCTGGGCGAGATGCCGGTGATCATTTTCGACGTCTACCGGGTCGTCGACAACAAGATCACCGAGCACTGGGAGGCCATGCAGCCCGAGGTGGCTCCGGGGATGATCGAGGGCCCGGCCGACGTCGTCGACCTCGACCGCACGGACGCCAACCGCGACCTGGTCCGAGAAATGATCGAGAAGGTCTTCATCGGTGCGGAGGTCGGCCTCCTGGGCGAGTACTTCCACAACGACGAGCTCATCCAGCACGACTCGTTCATCGGCGACGGCGTCGAGGCGCTGCGCGAGGGCACGGCGCGGCTGGTGCAGCAGGGCGGCTCGGTCGAGTACCAGAAGCTGCACAAGATCGTCGCGGAGGGCAATTTCGTCTTCACCCTGGTGGAGGCCCAGATGGGCGGCCGGCCGCACGCCTTCTATGAACTGTTCCGGCTGGAGAACGGGCGGATCGCCGAGCACTGGGACGTCCACCCGCTGCTGCCGGAAGTCGCACCCCACGCCAACGGCCTCTTCTGAGCGCCGTCCACCCCCGAAGGAGAACCTGATGCGCATCGCCGACGCCGTGTCCGAAGCCGTGCTGGAGCTGACCTGCGGCACCGACACCCTCGCCGCCGCCAACCGCTACTACTCCCAGGAGTTCATCCAGCACAGCCCGATCTTCCCGGCGGGCTGGGACGGGCTCATCGCGTCGATCGACCACGCCAAGGGCCTCGGCGCGAGCTACGAGGTGCTCCGCGCCATCGGCGACGGCGACCTCGCGGTGCTGCACGCGCGGGTCACCGGCTTCGCCGAGCACCCCCTGATCATGTTCAACGTCTACCGGGTGGCCGACTCCAAGATCATCGAGCACTGGGAGGGCCTGCAGCCCGAGTTCGACCCGGCGCTGGCGGGAGGCACCACCGAGGTGTCCGAACTGGACCGGACCGACGGCAACCGAGCGCTGGTCCGCGACCTGATCGAGAAGTCCTGCGCGGACGGCGCACCCGGCGCCGCCGGCGACCCCGACCTCAACTACGTGCAGCTGCACCAACTGGTCGCCGAGGGCAACTTCGTCTACGCCCAGTGCGCCGGTGAGAAAGAGGGCCAGCAGTACGCCGTGCACGAGCTCTTCCGCCTTCAGGACGGCGAAGTCGTCGAAGGCTGGAATGTGGTCACGCCCATTCCGGAGCAGCTTCCCCACGACAACGGAGTGTTCTGACCCGCACACGGAACGCCCCCGCTCGAAAGGGCGCGGGGCGTTTCTGCGCGCCCAGCTCAAGGAACCGTGCAGTTGACCTTGCGCCTGCCATAGGGGCACAGCAATTCCTTGCCAAGGGTCTGCCCGCCCCTTCTCAGTCGCGCAGGTTCGCGTGAGAATCATTTCGGGCGGAAGAGGGTGCGGAGAACGTGCTGGGGGGCTCGCCCGTTTCATTCAATTCAGAGGTGAGGGGAATTGGCGATGGCCATCGACCGAAGAGCATTCCTGAGAGCGGGCGCCACTGCGGCCGTGGTGACCACGGTCGGCGTCGGAACGGAACTGCCGGCCCATTCGGGCCAGCGCCGGGCCCGCGCCACCGACTGGTCCCAGCTGCGGGCCGCGATCGCCGGCGACGTGGTGCTGCCCGGCGACACCGGCTACACCGAGGCGATCAAACTGCAGGTCGCGACGTTCGACGCGATCCAGCCGCAGGCGGTGGTCTACTGCACCAGCGCCGCCGACGTCGCGGCGGCCGTGCGGTTCGACCGCACCAACGGAATGCGGCCGGTCCCGCGCAGCGGCGGGCACAGCAACGCGGGCTTCTCCACCGGCACCGGCATGGTCGTCGACCTGTCCCGGATGAACTCGGTGACGGTCGGCTCGGGCAGCGTCGTGGTGGGCGGGGGGACCCAGGCCATCGACGCGCACACCGCGCTCAGCCCGCAGGGGCTGACGGTACTCAGCGGCACCTGCGCGACCGTCGCGGCCGGTGGGTTCGTCACCGGTGGCGGGATGGGCCTGCTCACCCGGGAGTACGGCATGGCCAGCGACCGGCTCGTCGCCGCCGAGGTCGTCCTCGCCGACGGCAGCATCGTGCGCAGCAACACCGCCTCGAGGTCCGACCTGCTCTGGGCGCTCAAGGGCGGTGGCGGCGGCAACTTCGGCATCGTGACCCGCTACTGGCTCCAGCCGGTCACGATCAGCACCATCGTGAACTACTCGCTGGTGTTCCCCTGGCCCGCGGCCGCCGCCGTCCTCGGCGGCTGGCAGCAGTGGCTGGCGAACCTGCCCGCCGCGGTGTCGGCCAACCTGGTCATCGTCATGCCCAACGCGTCGCCGGAAGCGGTGCCGGTCGTTCAGGTGTCGGGAACCTCGACCGGCGACCTGGCCGCCCTCAACACCCTGCTCGACACGTTCGTCGGCCTGGTGGGCTCGGCGCCCGTCGTCCGCAACGTCGCCTCGCTGCCCTACGGCCAGGCGATGATGAACGTGTGGGGCTGCGGCACCTTCACCGCGGCCCAGTGCCACCGGACCGGCTACAACCCCGAGGGCCTGCTGCCCCGCAACGTCTGGGCGCTGTCGCGCGGCAGGTTCTTCGACCGGGTCCTGACCGCCACCGCGATCCAGCAGATCCTCACCGCCTTCGACGCGGAGCGCAGGGCCGGGCAGACCCGCATCCTGTCCCTGCGCGGCATGGGCGGCAAGGCCAACGAGAAGTCCCGCACCGAGACCGCTTTCGTGCACCGCACGTCCAAGTTCTACCTCGGGCTGGCCTACGGGCTGACCAACCCGGCGGCGACCGAGGACGACAAGGCCGCCGTCGGAGCCCGGCTCAACGCGGGCTTTGCGGCCATGGACCCGTACTCCAACCACGAGTCCTTCCAGAACTTCATGGACCCGCTCCTCACGGACTGGCGCCAGTCCTACTACGGCGAGAACTACGCGCGGCTGAAGCGGGTCAAGTGCAAGTACGACCCCGACCGCGTGTTCAGCTTCCCGCAGGCGATCGGCTCCTGAACCCCGGCCGGGTGGCCCGGAGATCGTGATCCCGGGACCACCCGGCCGTTCGCTGTGCCGTAGGCGCGGCCGGCACGAAGAAGCAGGGCCGGGGACGACCCCGGCCCTGCTTCTGTCTCTTCTCAGGCAGGGACCCCCGCGGACCATCTGCCGTAGGTCCGGTCCCAGTAGACCAGCGGACCGGCCTCGGCGGGGTTGGACCGCCCCCCGGTCACCAGGCCGATGAGGACCGCGTGCGAGCCCGCGGTCACGTCGGCGACCACCTGGCACTCGACATAGGCGAGCGCGTCCTCGGGCAGCCACGGCATCCCCGAGTCCGGGCACGGCTGCCAGGCCAGGCCCCGGTACTTGTTCGGGGAGTTCGAGGCGAACAGGTCCGAGATGTGCCGGCGGTCGGACCGCAGCAGGTTGACCACGAACCCGCCACTCTCCCGGATGGCGGCCAGGCTGCCGTTGCGCTCGTTGACGCAGACCAGCATCGTGGGCGGATCCATGGAGACACTGCAGGCGGCACTGCAGGTCAGCCCGCGCGGCATGCCCTCGAAGTCCAGCGAGGTCACCACCGACACCGCACTGGGGAAGAGCTTCATGAACTGGAGGAACAGCTCGCCGGGCACCGCCGGCTCCGGCATGTCGAGCTGAGCCCGGTAGGGAGTGAGGTCGGTGACCGCACTCATCACTTCCGCCCGAGTTTGGCGCCGATCTTCGAGCCGACCACGTGTTTCATGTTGCCGATCAGCAGCCGCTTGAGTTCGGGGTCGGCGTCCTTGACGGCCCACCGCAGCGACTTGACGATCGCCTTGGGCGTCGCGTGGACGAACCGGTTCTGCGGCTCGGCGAAGCCCAGGTGCCGGGGGAAGAAGTCGGCGGAGGAGATCGCGGTGATCAGGTCCCGGGCGGCGTCGTCCGGGTGGGTGAGGCCCTCAGCCGAACTGCGGCAGTGGGTGACCATCTCGTCGAAGAGCTTCTTGAACCCGTCGTGGTCGGGCCAGAGGAAGCCGGGGTAGGGCACGTCCTCGAGTTCTCTGAAGTGCGCGTCCCGGCCGTCCTGCAGGAACCTGGCCATGGACTCCTGCAGCCGGAAGGTGCCCGCGCCCGAACCCCACGCCCAGATCCGGAACACCGCGTTCCACAGCGGGTAGCTGCCGAAGGAGCTGTAGGCGGAGTCCACGAGCTGGTCGTCGTAGTCCAGCAGACCCTGCTGGAGGCGGCCGACGTGGTCGAACCGGTCGGCGGAGAAGTCGTCGTCCTTGAAGGCCAGGAGCAGCCGCCACGCCAGAGCGTTGATCACCTCTGCGTTGTTCGACAGGTCCCGGGCGAACAACGGGTCGACGAAGCCGGCCGAATCGGCGATCATGCACCAGCGGTCGCCGACGACCTGGGTCGAGCCGTACTGGGCCCGCTCGGTGGCTTCCCACTCGCGGACCAGGAGGGCGTCCTCGAACTGCCGGGCCAGGTCGGGGAACCGGTGGGTCAGCGCGGTGAACGCCTCGGCCGGGGAGTCCTCGGCGGGGTGCCGCCGGGGGTCCAGGGAGAGGGTCACGCTGGTCCGCCGGTTGCGGGACCGAGGGTGGTTGCCGAACGGCACGACCCCGAGGAAACCGCCCTCGAACAGGTTGTAGACGGTGCCCTGGTCCCACGGGATCGGCGGGACGTCGGCGGGGCGGCGGCCCGCGTGGATCGCGTCCGTGCTCTTGACGTCGAGCAGATGTGTGGTGAGGACGCGGGAGTGGTGCCGGAACCTCGGCGTCTCCTCCCTGAGCCCGAAGGCCTTCGCGGTGGGCGCGTCGCGCCCGGTGGTGTCGACGAGGTAGCGCGCCTGGTGGGTGCTGCCGTCGACACCGTGCACGGTGACCCCGGCGCCGTCGGTCTCGACCGAGGCGACCCGGTAGTTCTGCCGCGCGGTGCACCCGTACTGGATCGCCGCGGTGAACAGGTAGGAGTCGCTGTCCTGGCGGAACAGGTGCGGCGGGTCGTCCAGCGGGCCGTTGCTCGCCTGGTTCAGCCGGCCCGGGTTCTGCCGCTGGCCGTCCTCGTGCAGCAGGAAACCGAAGTGCCGGCGCACGCCGAACGAGCTGTTGATGATGCGGGAGGCGTTCTCGTAGGTGGTCAGGACTTTGATCTCCGGCACGTCGTACCGGATCGACAGCGCGCGCAGGGCCACCGCGGCCCTGGGCGACACGCTCTCGCCGGAGGCGGGGCGCGGGTGGCTGCGGGAGTCGAGGATCAGCACGTCCGCGCCGCGCCGGGCGAGGATCGCGCCCAGCATCGACCCGGCGAGTCCGGACCCGAGAATGATGATGTCGTGAGCGGGAGCCCGGTCAGAGCTCATGAGTTCTCCAAAGGGTCGGATCAGGTGGGACCGATCAGCGGGC
>JBDSTJ010000158.1:0-9704 GCA_039928335.1 Streptosporangiaceae bacterium
CAGAAGACTTCCCCCCAATCCCCAGGATCAAGGACAAACCCCCAGGCCATCGACGACGGCAGCACCCGCCCAAGCCCCCAGCACTACACCGGTGTGACCACGACCTGGACGCGCTGGAATTCCTTGAGCTCGGTGTAACCGGAGGTGGCCATCGCGCGCTTGAGGGCCCCGATGAGGTTCATCGAGCCGTCCGCGACATGCGACGGGCCATAAAGGATCTCTTCGAGGGAGCCGCTCGTGCCGAGGTCGAGCCGGGCTCCGCGCGGCACTTCGACGTGGTGCGCCTCGCTGCCCCAGTGGAAGCCCCGGCCGGGCGCCTCGGTGGCGTGCGCGATCGGCGAGCCGACCATGACCGCGTCCGCTCCGCAGGCCACGGCCTTGGCGATGTCGCCGGACTGCTTCATCCCGCCGTCGGCGATGACGTGCACGTACCGGCCGCCGGACTCGTCCATGTAGTCGCGCCGGGCCGCGGCGACGTCGGCGACGGCCGTGGCCATCGGGACCGCCACGCCCAGCACCGACCGGGTCGTGTGGCCCGAGCCGCCGCCGAAGCCGACGAGCACGCCGGCCGCGCCGGTGCGCATCAGGTGCAGCGCCGCCTGGTAGGTCGCGCAGCCGCCGACGATGACCGGGACGTCCAGGTCGTAGATGAACTGCTTGAGGTTGAGCGGCTCGGCCCGGCCGGACACGTGCTCGGCCGAGACCGTGGTGCCGCGGATCACGAACAGGTCGACCCCGGCGTCGACCACGGCCTTGGAGTACTTGGCTGTGCGCTGCGGCGACAGCGAGGCCGCCACGGTCACGCCGGCCTCGCGGATCTCCGCGATGCGCCTGCCGATCAGCTCTTCCTTGATCGGCTCGGCGTAGACCTCCTGGAGCCGCCGGGTCGCCTGCACGTCGCCGAGCGAGGCGATCTCGGCGAGCAGCGGCTCGGGGTCCTCATAGCGCGTCCACAGGCCTTCGAGGTCGAGGACCCCGAGTCCGCCGAGCTTGCCCACCGCGATGGCCGTCGACGGGCTCACCACGCTGTCCATCGGCGCGACGAGCAGCGGGATCTCGAACCGGTAGGCGTCGATCTGCCAGGCGACGCTCACCTCTTCGGGGTCCCGCGTCCGGCGCGACGGCACGATGCCGATCTCGTCGAAGGAGTACGCCCTCCGACCGCTCTTGCCGCGCCCGATCTCAACCTCAGCAGCCACCATCAAGCCTTTCGCTGTCAACAGTGGCGACAGTCTATCGACCCTGGTAGTTAGGGGCCTCTACGGTCATCTGGATGTCGTGCGGGTGGCTCTCCTTGAGACCCGCCGAGGTGATCTGCACAAGGGTGCCGTTCTCCTGCAGGTCGGTGAGGGTGCGGGTGCCGGTGTACCACATGGCCTGGCGGAGACCGCCGACGAGCTGGTGGGAGACCGCCTGGAGCGGTCCGCGGTAGGGGACCTGGCCCTCGATGCCCTCGGGGATCAGCTGGTCCTCGCTCATCACGTCGGCCTGCTGGTAGCGGTCCTTGGAGTAGGACTTGCCGCCGCGCTCGCGGTTGCGCATCGCCCCGAGCGATCCCATCCCCCGGTAGGACTTGTACTGCTTGCCGTGCACGAAGATCAGCTCACCGGGTGACTCCTCCACACCGGCCAGCATGCTGCCGAGCATGACCGTGTCCGCGCCGGCCGCGATGGCCTTGGCGATGTCGCCGGAGTACTGCAGACCGCCGTCGCCGATCACCGGCACCCCGGCCGGGCTGCAGGCGCGGGCGGCCTCGTAGATCGCGGTGATCTGCGGTACGCCGACCCCGGCCACGACCCGGGTGGTGCAGATGGAGCCGGGGCCGACGCCGACCTTGACGCCGTCGGCGCCCGCGTCGACCAGCATTCTGGCACCGGCGTAGGTCGCGATGTTGCCGCCGATCACCTGGACCGACGAGTTGGCCTTGATCTTGGCGATCGCGTCGGCGGCGCCCTTGGAGTGGCCCTGGGCCACGTCCACGATGATCGCGTCGACCCCGGCCTCGATCAGCGCCTGAGCCCGCTTGACCGCTTCCTCACCGACACCGACCGCGGCGGCCACGACCAGTCGCCCGTCGGCGTCCTTGGTGGAGTCGGGGTAGCGTTCGCTCTTGGTGAAGTCCTTGACCGTGATCAGCCCGCGCAGCCGGCCCTGGCCGTCGATCAGCGGCAGCTTCTCGATCTTGTTGTCGGCCAGCAGCCGGAACGCGTCGTCCCGGGAGACGTCCTCGGGCGCGGTCACCAGCGGCATCCTGGTCATGACCTCGCTGACCAGGCGCGAGTGGTCGATCTCGAACCGGGTGTCCCGGTTGGTCACGATGCCCAGCAGCACGCCGCGTTCGTCGGTGACGGGAACGCCGGAGATCCGGAACCGCGCGCAGAGTTCCTCGACGTCGGCGATGGTGGCGAACGGGGTACAGGTCACCGGGTTGGTGATCATGCCGGCCTCGGAGCGTTTGACCATGTCGGCCTGCTCGGCCTGGTCCTCGATCGACAGGTTGCGGTGCAACACGCCTATGCCGCCCTGCCGGGCCATGGCGATCGCCATCCGCGCCTCGGTGACGGTGTCCATCGCGCTGGAGACCAGCGGGATGCGGAGGCTGATGCCGCGGGAGAACCTGGTGGAGGTGTCGGCGTCGCCAGGTTCGAGGTCCGAATATGCCGGCAGCAGCAGCACATCGTCAAAGGTCAGGCCCATGGGGGCGAACTTCGCGGGCTCAGCGGCGGGGTTCATGTTCGGCCTTCCTGGCGGGTCTCCTGTTTGACTACCCATCGTAGGGGGTAACACGCGGCCGCCCCGGTGGCTTCCCACACTCCGTCAACCCGGTGGTCGGTGGCGGTGACCGGTCGATCATTTGAACAACGCCTGGTTGCGGACACACCGGGTGAGAGCAGTAGTTTGGGGGTGTGCACGACGAAGCGCCGCTCGATCCCTTCGCCGGCGACCCGGACGACCCGGCCGCCGCCCTCGGCGACCTCGATGAGATCGCCCCGCTCAGCGCGGGCGAACGCGAGGACGTGCTCGCCGACCTCGCCGACCTCGAGGTCTTCCGCACCCTGCTGGAGCCCCTGGGCGTCAAGGGACTGACGGTCGACTGCGAGGACTGCGGCAAGAACCACTACATCGACTGGGATCTGCTCCGCGGCAATCTCAGTCACCTGCTGGCCGAGGGCCAGCCCCGGGTGCACGAGCCCGCCCTGTCCCCCGACCCCGTCGACTACGTCACCTGGGACTACGCCCGAGGCTACGTCGACGGCGTCATCGACACCGAAGAGGGCAGGGAGACCTAGCGCCAGGTGCCGTCGTGCAGCCGGCTCCGGACGAACCCCCGGATCTCGGCGACGTCCTGGTCCTCGGCGGGCCGGCCGTCCTCAGAGCCCAGGTCGTACTGGCCGGGCGCCTGGCTCCGCGCCACCGGGGCCGGCACCGGCACCGGCACTGGTCCGAGCGCGGGTCGGGGAACCGGTTCGGGAACCGGTCTGGGCTGGGTGACCCGGGCGACAGGCAGCCGCCGCGCGGTGTTCTCGCGCTTGCCGGCCGGCTTCTTGGTGACGGGTTTGGAGCTGTGCGTGGGGGCACGCTCGGTGCCGGGCTCGATCCAGCCACCGGCGGCGGCCGTGACCCCGGTGGTGGCCAGCACAGCGGCCGCGACACCCAGCGCCGCGGTCGTCCGGGCCGCACGCCGGTTGCCCGAGCGCGGGGCAGGCGCGGCGACCCTGACCTCGGGCCTGCCGTCGACGTCCTCGAGCAGGGCCCGCAGCAGTCCTATGGCTGCGTCGTTCTCGCCGGGGGCATCGAGTGTGCGCGCCGCGAGCCGGTCGAACAGGGCGTCGGCGGCGTGCAGCGAGGCGAGGTCGACAGGTTCTCGGCCCGCACCGGTCACTGGCTCGACTCCTCCAACGCGGCCGCCATGGCACGCAGGCGCGCCAGCGCCCGGTGCTGGGCGACCCTGACGGCGCCCGCGGTCATGCCGAGCACATTACCGGTCTCCTCCGCCGAGAGCCCGGCGACCACCCGGAGCAGGACCAGTTCGCGTTGCTGCTCGGGCAGCCGCGCCAGCAGATCCCTGGCCTGCTCGGCCTCGAGATAGCGGACGACGGTCTCCTCCGGCCCCGGCCGTTCGTCCGGCCCGTCGGGCAGATCCTCGGTGGGCACGGCGGTCCTGATGGCGCTGCGCAGGGCATCGGCGATCTTGTGCGCGGCGATGCCGTACACGAAGGACGCGAAAGGCCGCCCCATATCCCGATATCTGGGCAAGGCGGTCAGAACGGCGATGCACACCTCCTGGGCCACGTCGTCGGCCGCGTGGTACTGCGCGGAGACCCGGCCGAGCCGGGCTCGGCAGTAGCGCACCACCATCGGCCGCACCTGGCCGATCAGCACCTCGGTCGCACCTCGGTCGCCCTGGACCGCGAGACTCGCAAGTTCCCGCAGGTCGGGGTCGCCTTCATCAGATCGGGACGGACGTGGCACCACCGTTTGCACAGTGGTGCCGGGAGTCTCGGTCCCCGCGATCGCAGCCTCGGTCACGTAGAGCACTATGCCCAGCCGGATCGTGCATGTCTTCACTGACAACGGCCACAGAATGGTCACAGTGCGGGGACGGGCCGCCAGAAATCATGTTGTGCATACAGAAAGCCCCCACCGAATTGCTCCGGCAGGGGCTTTCTGGCAAGAAACTTACTAGTGGCCGTGACCGTGGCCGTGACCGCCCGCAGGAGCCGGAAGCTCCTCTTCGGGCTTCTCCACGACGATCACTTCGGTCGTGAGCAGCATGCCCGCGATCGAGGCGGCGTTGGTGACCGCGGAGCGGGTGACCTTGACCGGGTCGATGACACCCTCGGCGATCAGATCCCCGTAGGTGTCGGTCGCGGCGTTGTAGCCGCTGCCGACCGGAAGCGCCTGGATCTTGGAGACCACGACGTAGCCCTCCTGGCCCGCGTTCTCCGCGATCCAGCGGGCCGGCTCGACCAGCGAACGACGCAGCGCCTCGGCGCCGGTCGCCTCATCACCGGTGAGGCCGAGGGAGTCGAAGCCGTCCTTGGACACGTGGGCCAGGGCGCTGCCGCCGCCGGACACGATGCCTTCTTCGATCGCCGCGCGGGTCGCCGAGATGGCGTCCTCGAGACGGTGCTTCTTCTCCTTGAGCTCGACCTCGGTGGCCGCGCCGACACGCAGCACGCAGACGCCGCCGGCCAGCTTCGCGAGCCGCTCCTGCAGCTTCTCGCGGTCCCAGTCGGAGTCGCTGTTCTCGATCTCGACCTTGATCTGGCGAACCCGGTCGGCGATGCCCTGGGCGTCGCCGGCCCCGTCCACGAACGTGGTCGAGTCCTTGGTGACGGTGACCCGACGGGCGGTGCCCAGCACCTCGAGGCCGACACTGTCGAGCTTGAGGCCGATGGCCTCGCTGACGACCTGTCCGCCGGTCAGCACGGCGATGTCGCCGAGCATGGCCTTGCGGCGGTCGCCGAAGCCCGGAGCCTTGACGGCCACGGCGAGGAACGTGCCACGGATCTTGTTGGCGACGAGCAGCGCGAGAGCCTCACCCTCGACGTCGTCGGCCACGACCAGCAGCGCGCGCTTGCTCTGCGCGACCTTCTCGGCCAGCGGCAGGAATTCCTGCACCGAGGAGATCTTGCCCTCGACGATGAGCACATAGGCGTCGTCCAGGACGGCCTCCATGCGCTCGGGGTCGGTCACCATGTGCGGCGACAGGTAGCCCTTGTCGAACTGCAGGCCCTCGGTGAACTCCAGCTCCAGGCCGAAGGTGTTGCTCTCCTCGACGGTGATGACACCGTCCTTGCCGACCTTGTCGAACGCCTCGGCGATGAGCTCGCCGATCTTGGCGTCCTGGGCGGAGATCGTCGCGACGTGCGCGATGGAGCCCTTCTCGCCGACCTCGCGGGCCGACTTGAGGAGCAGCTCGCTGACGTGCTTGGCGGCCAGGTCGATGCCGCGCTTGAGCGACAGCGGCGAGGCGCCGGCGGCCACGTTGCGCAGGCCCTCGCGGACCAGCGCCTGGGCCAGGACCGTCGCGGTCGTGGTGCCGTCACCGGCGACGTCGTTGGTCTTGGTGGCGACTTCCTTGACGAGCTGGGCGCCCAGGTTCTCATACGGGTTGTCCAGCTCGACCTCACGGGCGATGGTCACGCCGTCGTTCGTGATGGTCGGGGCGCCGAACTTCTTGTCGATGACGACGTTGCGGCCGCGCGGGCCGATCGTCACCTTGACCGCGTCGGCGAGGGCGTTCACGCCACGCTCGAGCGCCCGGCGGGCGTCCTCGTCGAACTGCAGGATCTTTGCCATGTGCGAAGAGTTCCTCTCAAGCACAACGCCCCGGCAGCCCCATCAGTCTGGGATTGCCGGGGCGGAGCGCATCACTGAAGTGTGATTTTTACTTACTTCTCGATGATCGCGAGGATGTCGCGAGCCGAGAGGACGAGGTACTCCTCGCCATTGTACTTGACCTCGGTGCCGCCGTACTTGCTGTAGAGCACGACGTCGCCGATGGCGACGTCCAGCGGTACGCGTGCACCCTTGTCGTCGACCCGGCCGGGACCGACGGCAAGGACGGTGCCCTCTTGGGGCTTCTCCTTGGCCGTGTCGGGAATGACCAGGCCGGACGCGGTCGTCGTCTCCGCCTCGAGAGGCTGGACCACGATGCGGTCCTCGAGCGGCTTCAGAACAACCTTGGTGGCGGTCGACATGTCTGACCTCCCCTTCGATTGCGATCTTTACGGATGGCTGATGCCAACCGATGAGTTGTCTTGGGAGAGCGACCTCGACCGGCCTGTCGTCGCGGGTGCCAGACCGGGCTCGTCGCTTTGGCACTCTCCTAGGGAGAGTGCCAAACGTGAGGTTATGCCGTGCTCCCCCGGCAGTCAACCGGACGCTCGGTAGCGAGCCTCTCGATACCGTACTGACCATGGAGATCGCCGACTTCGAAGCCCTGCTGACACCCGCCGGCCAGAAGGTTCTCGCGGCGGCCATGGCGTCCGACACCAGCGAGTCCGCCCTGCTCGCCACGGCCTCGGGGCTCCGCGTCCACCACAGTGCGGCACTCGTCAACGCCGCCCTCACCCAGGTCCGGCTCCGTGTTCGCGCAGAGAGGAAATTTGGATCCGCCGCGGCCGGCATGTTCTTCACCCCCGCCGGCCTCGAACAGTCGACCCGCGCGGCCGTGGCCGCCCACCGGGCCGAGCGCTTCACCCCCTACGACCGGGTTCTGGAGGTCTGCTGCGGGATCGGGGCCGATCTGCTGTTCCGGGCCCGCGCGGGTGTGCCGGGCGACGGGGTCGACCTCGACCCGCTGACCGTCGCGGTGGCCCGTGCCAATCTCGCGGCCTTCCCGGACTGCTCGGTCAGGCTGGGCGACGCCCTCGACCAGGACGCCGGCGGCTACCCGGCGCTGTTCGCCGACCCCGGCAGGCGTACGGCCCGGGGCCGCGTCTTCGACCCCAGGGCCTACCAGCCGCCGCTCGACTCGCTGCTCGCCCTGGCCGCCCGCGCCCCCGCCGCCTGCGTGAAGGTCGCTCCCGGCCTGCCCTACGAGGCCGTACCGGCCGGCGCGGAAGTCGAATGGATCTCTGATGGCGGCGACGTCAAGGAGGCGGCGCTGTGGCTCGGCGGCCTCAGCGGCCACACCCCCGGCGCGGAGCCGTTCCTGCGGCGGGCGACCCTGCTGGGGCGCGGCGGAACCCACACCCTCACCCCCCAGGGGCTCCCGGACCCGGCCGTACGAGGCTGGGGGCGCTTCCTGTACGAACCGGACGGGGCGGTGATCAGGTCGCATCTCGTGGCGGAGGTCGCGGCCTCGGTCGGCGGCGGCCTCGCGGATCCGCGGATCGCCTACATCACGGCCGACGAACTCCTCGCGACCCCGTTCGCAGCCGCGTATGAGATCCACGACGTGCTGCCCTTCTCGGTGAAGCGACTCAAGGCCCTGCTCCGAGCGCACGACGTCGGGACCCTGACGCTCAAGAAACGCGGATTCGCAGGCGACCTGGACCGGCTCGGCCGGGATCTCAGAACCACCGGAACGCGCTCCGCGACGGTCATCCTGACCCGGGTGGGAGACGATCCAGTAGCGATCTTCTCAGCGCCGGTGAAGACCAAGTCCTGACGGAACGCTCACCACGTTCCGGCAAATCATGAGCGTATTCCGGCATTGCTGTTACTAGTCTGGGTGAAAGACCGCACTCGACTAGGGATCCCAGATGACAGAGCCGATCTCGTTCTGTCCGAAATGCCGTGCTGAAATGGCCAGCTACCAGCGTGGAGATATCACGATCTCCCAATGTGGCTTCTGCCGTGGGGTCTTCGTGTCGGAACACAGCCTGCTCAGACTCATCGAGACCCGGGGTACGGACCTGGCCATCAAACCCGGATTTGTCCTAGGAAACGGTGTTCCGCACGGCCCCTACGAGGGCAGGCATCGCCAATCTTGACCCGGCGGAATCACCAAATATCCCTACGACAACCCCCATGCGGTGTCATTCATCGGAAGCTCCGACAATCCCAACCCCGACTTAT
Organism: Streptosporangiaceae bacterium; assembly: GCA_039928335.1. Taxonomy (GTDB): domain Bacteria; phylum Actinomycetota; class Actinomycetes; order Streptosporangiales; family Streptosporangiaceae; genus Actinocorallia. Next base: position 8,533 of record JBDSTJ010000158.1, read on the forward strand.
CGCATTCGTGATCAAGCACTAAAGTGAGCACCTCAATCAATGCCGCGCGCCATTCGGGTTCTTCAAACCAGCGCCGGCACACGAAGGAGCGTTCGGGTGGAAACGAATCACAACTTCCTGCAGACGGGGGGTCAACCGGTCTCGGATCGGATGCGGGAGTTGCTCGCCCGTGCGGCGCAGGACCATGTCTACGAGTCACGCTCTCAGGGTCAGGTCCTCGACGAGATCCGCCAGCGCCTGGAGGGCATGGAATGGCTGCTACGCGAGGTCCGTGAGCGGGAGCTGACCGGGCTGACCGGGCAGCTGGACAGCGTACGGGGCCAGATTGACGAGCTGGCCGGCAGGCCGCCGGAATGGGCCGAGGGTCTGGCCGAGCACATCGACGCCGTCAGCGAACGGGTCAAGCCCGTGAGTGAGCTGCCCGCACTCTGGGCGGACGTCGGCGTCGTCGCCGAGAACGTGGACGAGGGTCTTGCCCGACTCCAGCTCGTCCTCGAATCGACGCAGGGCATCGCCGACGCTACCCAGCTCGCCTCCACCCGCATGGAGGAGATGGCCAAGCGGCTGGACAAGCTCCAGGGCAGCATGGAAGCAGCCTCGGTCCGGTTCAACCGGCTCGACAAGTCGCTGGCCGAGCTCGGGCACAGGTCCGAGAAGGTCGAACACTCGATCACCGCGGTCACCTCCCGGGTCGACCGGTCGCTCGGCGAAATGGCCGAACGGGTCGAACAGGGCCTGAAGGCCGTCAACGGCCGCGTCGAAGGCGTCGGCGGCCGGCTCGAAGGTCTCGACGGCCGCCTGGCGGGGCTGTCGGGCAAGATCGACGGTTTCGACACCCGGTTCGACTCCCTGGGTGAGCGGATCGGCCAGTTGCCGGACGCCCTCCAGATCACTGAGCTGCACCGGAAGCTGGCCGAGCTGGCCGCCCGCCCGGTGGTCGACTACGTCGAGCGTTTCGACGACCTGGAACGTCAGGTCAGCACGGTCACCGACCCGTTGATCGTCGAACTGCGGACCCGGCCCGACCGGGGCGAGGTCGAGGACACCGTATTCAAGATCGTCGAATCGGCACACGGCGACCTCGCCAAGCGTCTCGACGACGCCGCCAGGCGCGTCGAGGTCGTGCAGGAGGATGTGCGCAAGCGCATCGACGGGGTCCAGGGCGACGTCAC
>JBDSTJ010000159.1:0-5094 GCA_039928335.1 Streptosporangiaceae bacterium
GCGGCTACCTATCGACCGCCACCAAAAACGGCGTCAACGCCATGACCGCCCTCCACAACGCCCTCATCGGCGACCCCTGGATGCCCACGCACGTGACCATGTGATCACCCGGCACGTGAATGCTTACTTCCGGCAAACGGTCCATTGCCGGAGAAGATCAACGCTTGACCTGGGAAGATCGCCAAGATCTCGAAATCCGTCCAACAACCCGTTCTCATGTGAACGCGGCGATTGTCCGCTTGTGAGAGCTCTGTCGTGTCACAACATGTGACGGTAACCCCGACTCGCCGGACGCCAACTACCCGACCGCCAACCTGCCGCATGAGTGCCCGCATCGTCGTGCGACGAATTGAATGTTCAACGCGAGGCCGTCGGATGCCTCACTCAGGTGTCGTCGAATCGGAGCGCTTCGATGTCGGTGACCCGGCGGATGACCGGCAGGCCGAAGGCCGTGGTCGTGAGGGCGAGCCCGTACCCGCCGAGCAGCGGCCAGACCAGGGCCCAGACCATGGGCGGTGTCATGCCGACGGTACCGAGCAGGGCGGTGGCGATGATCAGCCCCAGGCCGGTCGCCAGTAGCCCCGCGACCGCCAGCGGAAGCGCCGTTTCCCAGACCATGGCCCCGCGGAGGACGGAGATCGGGACACCGGTCATCCGCAGCAGGGCGTACTGTCGCCGCCGTTGGAGGAGCCCGATGCTCGTCGAGATCACGAGGCCGGCACCCGCCAGGACGAAGACCGACAAGGTCGCGATCAGGAGGGCTGCGCGGACCCGCCGGGCTCCCTCGGTGTTGCCCGTGACGGTCTCCGGCCCGGAGAGCAGCTGCCGCCCCGGCGTGGCGTGATCGACCACCGTACGGGCCCGCTCCAGAGCATCGGCTGACTCGTAGCGGATGAGCACCAGGTTGGGACGGATCTGTGCGAGATCTCGCGCCTCCACTAGACGCGGTGAGATCACGATGGCGGGAGTGTCGTAGGCAGTCGGTGCCGTCATCCGGGTGGGCGCGGGCAGGCGGATCTTGAGTGTGATCATCGGTGCCATGGTGCCTTCGGGACCTGGACGGGCGGCGGCCAGGTTCGCCACCTGCAGGAAGCTCCCCGAGCCCAGCACCGGCCGCGCCCTGTCGGTTACCAATACGGATCTCTCTCCACACGACTCCGCATGGATCTGTACCAGCCGAGCTGTGACGGTGCAGTCGGCGATCCAGACCGTGGCGTCGGCGTCTCCGGCGGCCCGGCCCACATGAACGGCGGCGACCTCGGAGATCCCGGCTACCTGCCGAAGTCGGCTGACCAGGTCTGCTGTTGGCGCGCCGGTGGCCGCATCGATCGATGCCACTCCCGTGTGCAGGCCGCTGAGTCTGTCGTTCGGCAGCACGGAGGCAACTGCGGCCGGGGTGGTCGCGGTGAATACAGTGCCGGCGATGATCGCGAACGTGACGGTTGCTGCGGCGCGGAACGCTCCGCGCGGATCGTCGACCATGCGAGCTCCCGCGAGGAGTTTGCCGCCAGTGCCTGCGGAGGCCAGTCGTCCCAGGAAGAGAATGAGGTATGGCCCGGCCGGCAGCACGGACAGCAACGCGATCATGACGAGGGCCAGAGTCGGCCCGCTGCCCATGCTTTCCGGTTTCCGTCCAGCCACAAGAACAAGAGCGCCTCCGCAGAAGCACACGAGTAGCGGCGCCAACCGCCAGGCGCGTAGTCGTCGTGGCCGGGTGCGTTGCGCGGCTCCCAGCGGGGAGGTGTTCACTCGGACGAGAGTCAGCTGGGTAGAGAGAGCGACCAGTACGGGCACCCCGATGATCACTGTCAGGTAGCCGAGTGCTCCCGGATCAAGATCGTTGCGAAACCAGGGCTCTCCCGACGCAGAGATCCGTGCTGCCCATGGCCGTGACCCGGCGAACAAGAGGAGGCCGAGCGCGGCTCCTCCCAATCCTGCCAACAGCGATTCGACGGCGGTGAGGTATCCGACTTGGGCGCGTGTCGCCCCGGCCAGGCGTAGGGCGGACAACCGTCGCTCACGGCTGGCGACGGACAACCGGGTGACGGTGGCGACGAACAGCACGATCGGGGTCAGGATGAGGACTACCGCAGCGGCCACCAGCAGGCGCACCAGGGCCGGTGCGTACTGCAGCGAGGTGCCATGTGTGGCGAAGCGGGTCACCAGCTCCCGTTGAGCTGGGTCCATCCGGCTCTCGGGAAGGTATCGGACGACCATCAGCGTGTCGGGGCCGACGAGCACCTGCGGTCCGACGGTTCCGGTCACCGGGCCGTAGCGTGCGGAGAGCTCAGGGGAGGTCCGCAGCAGGGAACGCAACGCTGGGGAGACGAAACACTCTCCTGGCCCGGGATTGTGCTCCAGTCCTGGGAACGTCGGGGAGGAGGCCTGCGACGAAGCGAGCCAGACCGTCGAGATCGAGCCGTATGGGCTGAACTGGTCCGTCGCCAGCATCGCGGTGTATCGGCCGACCGTCGACGATGTCACCTCGCTGCCACCGGGCTGCCACGCGGTCCGATCGGCCCGTGCCTGAAGGGCGGCGGGCGCGGACAGCGCCAGGAGCAGGAGCGCGCAGCCGGTGGCCACGCCCACCACCGTCAGCGCAACGATCATCATTGCCTGGCGGCCGCCGGCGAACAACAGGCGCAGCCCCAACCAGATCATCAGGTCAGCTCCGCACCGGGCAGGACGGGCGCGCGGCCTGCGTTCACCGTGCGCCCGTCCTCGACCACGATCGTGCGGTCGGCGTGGGCGGCGACCCTGCTGTCATGGGTGACCAGCACGACGCTCACCCCGTGGTCGCGAGCGGCCTCGGTCAGCACGAGCAGGACCTCCCGGCCCGTGGCCGTGTCCAACGAGCCGGTGGGCTCGTCCGCGAAGATGACCCGGGGGCGCTGGATCATCGCCCGGGCCACCGCCACTCGTTGCGCCTGGCCGCCGGAGAGCTCGCCGGGGCGACGGCGTGCCGCCTTCGCCAGATCGAAACGATCGAGCCAGCTACGTGCTTGCTCCAGGGCGGCCCGTCGTTTCATGGTCCGGCCGAGAAGCAGAGGCAGTGCGACGTTCTCCTCGGTGGTCAGCTCGGCGACGAGCTGACCGAACTGGAACACGAACCCGAACTCGCCACGGCGCAGCGCGCTCCGCTTCGCATCCGGCAGACGCGAGATCTCTTGGCCGCGATACTGGACGGATCCTGAGTCGGGCACCAGGATGCCCGCCAGGCAGTGCAGGAGGGTGGACTTGCCCGAGCCGCTCGGCCCCATCACCGCGAGAACATCTCCCTCGCCGAGGTCCAGGCTGGCGTTGTGCAACGCGGGAGTGCTGCCGAATGATTTCGCCAGGTCCTTCGCCTGCAACAGCATGGTGTCGATCATTCACCTCGCTCGGATATGACCTGAACAGGAAGACCTCGCGGAAGCTGACTCTCCGCGTCCAGAAGCTCGACCTCGAGCAGCTCACCGCTCGCGGCAAAACGAAGCAGGGCGACCACATCACCCTGCTCGTTCTCCACGGGCCGGTTCTTGGCGACCTCGCCGTTCTCGATCTTTCTGAAGCGGATTGAGGCGGCGTTGGCCTTCTGGTCCCACTCGGCTCTTGGATATTCCATTGGCCTGCCTGTTCCTGGTCCACGGTCACGACGAGGACGAACCGATCGTATCGCTCGGTTGTCTAGTTACGCCATACCGTGATGATGTATCCGTTGCTGTTGGCGATCACCGTGATGTACTTGGTGGTGTACTTCCAGGTGCCGTTACCCTGCTTCTTGGCACTACGGCACTGCTGGTAAACGACCTGTTCGACATAGTCGGAGCTGATGCCATCGGCGGCCATTTCCTGGTCGGCGTGCAGGCTGTATCCGGTGACGATACAGGAGGCGCCCGCACGCGTTGCGACCTCGTGCGCGGAGCCGATCGCCGGAGCCGCGGCGGCGACGCCACCGCTCGCGAACAAGAGTATAGCGGCTCCGGCCGCAGCGGCCGCGATAAAGCGGGCAACCGTTCCCTGGATTCCGTTCGACATGGTGAGACCGCCCTTTCGGTTAGTTTGGCGGATCATGTGGCGTAGGAGTAGAGGTACACGTCGACGAGGGATCCCGGGTGCGCCCAGGAGAAGTACTTCTTGTTGTTCTTCGGACAGGCGGCGGCGCTATATTCGGTGATCTGGCCCTCGAAAATCGCCTTAACCTTGGCGTACCGGCCGTCGGCATTGGTGTCCTGGACCCAGCCAGAGACGGTGATCTTTCCGTCCTTGCAGTCCAGCTCCCAATGCGCTTTCCCAGCCGAGGTGGCCGGATTGTAGATCCCACCGCAGGTACCCCTCGGCACGGGCCCTGCGAAACTCGGCGTTGCGCCCGCGATGACCAGGCCGCCGACGACCGTCGCGGCCGTGGCAATGCCGGTCAAACGCATTCTGTAAATCGCCACGAGTGAACTCTCTTCCTTCTGTGGATAAGCGGAACCTCTTAGCACCCATCCTTAGGATGCGCACCGGGTCCGGGCAATGTTGACTCGTTGAGTCTTTCTGGAAACACTCGGCGGGTGACGTTCGCGAGAGGAGAAAGATCGTGCGGATCGATCTGAAGCGGGTGCTGTCGGGCGAGGACCATCCCGCGGACCCCTGGCCCGGGTACGCACGACTGCGGGAGGAGCCAGTCCGACGAGTCCGGCTTCGTGAGGGGTTGTTCTGCTGGGTCGTGTCGGGATACGCCGAGGCGAGGGCGGCCTTGTCCGATCCCCGGCTGAGCCGGGATCCGCGATTCGCCCGGGCGGAATGGCGGGAGGCCGACCGGGGGCGGGCCTTGGAGGACGGCGCGAACCTCGGCGTGCATCTGCTGACCCGGGAGCCGCCTGATCACACGCGGATGCGGCGGCTCGTGACGGCGGATTTCAGCACGCATCAGGCCGCAGCGGTGCGAGGACGGCTCCGTGAGCTCGCCGACTCTCTGATCGACGGGTTCGCGCCCCGGGGAACGGCTGAGCTCATCGCTGACTTCGCCTATCCGCTGGCGATCTCAATGATCGCCGACGTGCTCGGAGTGCCGAAGGAGGATCACTCGATCTTCCGGCAGTGGACGTCGAACGCCGTGAGACACGCCCA
>JBDSTJ010000160.1:0-11734 GCA_039928335.1 Streptosporangiaceae bacterium
TGGTGCCGACGGGGGTGGCGTTGATGACGTTCACGACCGCCGCGAACGCGACCATGCAGATCGGGATCGTGCCGGAGATGCGCGGCCGGGTGATGGGCCTGTACATGCTGGTGTTCCTGGGCAGTAACCCCTTTGGGGCCCCGGCGATCGGCTGGTTCGCCGAGGTCGCCGGTCCCCGCTCCAGCATGATCGTTGGGGGCGTGGTGTCGATGGTGGCGGCAGTGACCATCTCGGTCCTCGTGCTGGTACGTCCCGTCCGAGACAACCCGGTTCCCGTTCCTGTGACCGGGTGATCAGTCGTCGGTTTCGTGGTTGTGGTTGCGGCCTATCGGGACGACGGTGCTGTCGGGGTCGGGGAGTTGGCTGAGCTCCAGGGCCTGGGCGAGGACGGCCATCGCGTACTGGTCCAGTGTCGCTTTGAGGGCTGTGGTCTGTTTGGTCTTGTCTGCGAGCTTTTTCCCCAGATCTTTCAGTTTGGCTTGTTCGGGATCGATGTAACGGGCGGGACGGTTGGTGAGTTCGGCGAACCTCAAGGCCAGCCGCCATCGGTTCTCCTGCGTCCCGTTTTGTCGGAACGCCCTGGCGACGGCGTCGTGGCTGAGGCCTGAGCGGCGCTCGACCTCCGTTTTGGTGCGGGGAGCGGCGGCGTCGGCGGCCATGGTGGCCTCCGCGGCACACTCCGCATGCCGGAGACGAACCCATCGCAACAACGCGGTCAGGGGATACAGATGGTTGTTCTTCAGACTTGCCGGCCTGGCCAGCACCATGCTGGCGGTCGGCGCGCTCACCGGCGCGCTGCTGGCCGCCCGGCGGCTCACCCCTGACCGCCGGTTCCTGTACGGGGCGGCCGTCGCCTTCGGGATCTTCGAGATCCTGACCGGGCTGATGCCGACCTGGGGCCTGTTCCTGGCGCTGCTCGTGCCCACCGGGATCGCCCTGATGACCTTCACGACCGCGGCCAACGCCACCATGCAGCTGAGCGTCGCGCCCGAGATGCGCGGCCGGGTGATGGGCCTCTACATGTTCGTCTTCCTGGGAACCAACCCCCTGGGCTCGCCGTTCGTAGGGTGGCTGGCCGAGCACTTCGGAGCACGGGCCACGATCGTCCTGGGCGGCCTCGTGGCGACCGTGACCTCGCTGTCGGTGATCGCATACCTCGCGTATGCCGAGAAAAATGACACCAGGACGGCATAGGCTCAGCACTGAAGAGTGTTTCAAGCGCGGAGGAGGCAGCTGTTGTGACGGTTTCCATGGAAAAGGGCCAGCGGGTATCGCTGAGCAAGCCCGGCGGCGGCAGCCTGCAGCTGGTGCGGATGGGCCTGGGCTGGGACGCGGTCAAGAAGAAGGGGTTCTTCGGCTCCCGTGAGCAGGAGATCGACCTGGACGCCTCGGTCGTCCTGTTCGCCGACGGCCAGCCCGCCGACGTGGTCTACTTCGGCCAGCTGACCAGCAAGGACGGCTCGGTCCGGCACACCGGTGACAACCTCACCGGCGCGGGCGACGGGGACGACGAGTCGATCATCGTGGATCTGTCCCGGCTGCCCGTCCACATCACCTCGCTGGTGTTCACCGTCAGCTCCTTCCAGGGCCAGACCTTCAACGAGGTCGAGAACGCCTTCTGCCGCGTCGTCGACGAGACCACCCAGGCCGAGCTCGCCCGCTACCAGCTGACCGGCGGCGGCGCGCACACCGGCATGGTCATGGTCCGGTTGTACCGGCACGGCCAGGAGTGGAAGCTCGGCGCGATCGGCGAGCCGAGCATGGGCCGGACCTTCCAGGACATGCTTCCTGCCATCGCCGCCCACGCCTGAGGGAAACCCCGCAGGCGCGACCTGCGTCTGAAGAGGCAACGGCGCCTGGAACCCCCCAGGGCTCTGTACCGAAAGGCAGTGCTGGGTGAGCGAGCTCGTCCGCGGCGGCAACGCACCGCTGAGCACACCGCGGGTCACCGTGACCTTCTCCTGCTCGGCCCCGGCCGACCTCAGCGCGCTGCTGGTCGACCGGGATCTGCGGGTCAGGTCCGACAAGGACCTGATCTTCTACAACGCGCCCTCGGGCCCCGGGGTCTCCTGGTCCGAGAACGCCATCGACCTGGATCTCGGCCAGGTCCCCGGCGAGGTCCAGGCCGTGCTGATCACCCTCAGTCTGGCCGGGTCCACTTTCGGTGCGATCCCACCGCCCCGGTTCTCGGTCGCCGACGTGACCTTCGTCGTCGACCGGCTCGACACCGAGCAGGCCATCGTCGGGCTCGAGCTGTACCGGCGCAACGGCGGCTGGAAGGTCAGGGCCGTCGGCCAGGGCTACGCCGGCGGCCTCGCCGAGCTCGTCACCGACTTCGGCGTCGATGTGACCGAGGAGGCGGCCGAGCCCGCCCCCGAGGCCCCGATCGGCATGCCCCAGCAGCCGCACGCCCCCTCCAGCGGCCAGGTCCCCTACGTGGACCGGGTCTGGATGGTCTGGGAGGACGCCAGCCGCTCCCTGGCCTCCTTCCGCTCCGCCTGTGACCACGCCCTCGCCCTGCGGGACGAGGAGATCGCCGGCCGGATGCCGCGCGGCCGCTCCGACGAGCTGATCCTGGCCGCCACCGCACGGCTCAACACCGACGTCGAGCAGCTCGTCGCCGAACTCGGCGTCTCCGAGAACGAGGCGCCACCCGAGCTGGCCCCGTTCGAGAGCGTGTCGTGGCTGACCTGGGACGTGCGGACCGAACTCGGCGAGGGTCTGCTGCTCGGCCGCCTGCACGCCGAGGAGTCACCCGAACTGCGCGTCCCGCTGATCCTGCGGATGCCGTGGCGGCGCGGCGTGTGGATCAACAGGGGCCCGGCCCCCGCCGACTCCGTCGCGGTCGCCTGGTCCCTGGCCACCCGGTTCCTGGCCGCCGTGCCCGGCGGTTTCGCCGGCCTGGAGGTCATCGACCCGACCGGCCTGTCCGGCGCGGGCTGGTTGCACGGCTTCCCCGAGCCGATCGTCTCCGGCCTGCTCGGCGGCGGTGTGGCCCTGGGCAATGCCGCAGGCCGGCGCCTCGGCCAGCTGCTCGACCTGATCGACCTGCGCAGTGTCGGCGGCGACGACGAGGAGATCGCCGGCAGCGGCCCGCCGGTACGCCTCGTCCTGATCTTCGATGTGGGTGCGGCCCTGGAGGAGTACGGCGACCAGCTGATCCGGCTGATCGACAGCGGCCCTTCGGTCGGTGTCCCGGTGATCCTGGTGGAGACCGACACGCCCACCGACGAGTCCGTCCGCGCCCTGAGGATCAAGCAGGCCAGCCACACCCTGCCCTCCAGCGAGGGCAACCTGTCCGACGGCTGGGTCGGCGGCGACTGGACCCTGATCCCCGACATCCTCCCCGACAGCGGCGGCACCCGCCCGCCGCTTCTGTTCTCCCACGTCCTCGGTGAACACGCCCGCTCCATGACCCGGGACTGACGCGCCCGGCGGGTCAGATCTCCGGCGGCGCGGCCGCGGGGTGGCCTGAGTCCGGGGGACCCCAGGGCAGGCCGTACTTCTCGCAGGCCCGGCGGAGTTCGGACAGGTCGGGGGCGAAGGAGACGCGGCGGAGCACCCGGCCGCCGGGACTCCAGACGACCAGCCGGGGCATGCCCTCGTAGGACTCGTCGATGCCCACGCCGCCGACGGTCTCGCGGCGCAGGCTCCAGTCGGTCTTGCCCAGGCGGGTCACCGAGGCGATGCCGTGGATGGAGACGCGGAGCTGGGAGCGCCGGCGGTCATACAGCCAGGCGCCGGACAGGCCGATGAGGATGCCGACGGGGGCGGACCAGGCCAGGAAGGGGCCGAAGCCGGTCAGCCAGTAGCCGCCGGCCAGGGCCACCAGCTCGCAGATGGCCGCGGTGACCCCGTAGGCCCACAGCCGGGACCGGGGGGTGGCGTCGAGGAGTGCGCCGGGGCCGCCCTCGGGCGTGGGAAGGGCCGCGGGGGAGTCCGACAGGGTGGAGATCGCGCCGTGGAAGGCCGCGCTCAGGTACGCCTCGTACTCGGCGTCGGTGACGGGCAGGCCGGCCGCTCTGGCCTGGTCGCGCAGGTCGGTACGGGCGATCCGGAGGGCTTTGAGCGGGGCGGCCAGGAACTCCTCGCCGTCGCAGTCGTACACCCGCAGCCAGGCGTTGCCGTCGACGGTCAGCAGTTCGATCACGCCGATCCGGTCGACGGGCATCTTGAGCAGGATGTCACCGGCCATGTCGGCCCAGCCGAGGCCGTCCTCGGTGACGACGAGGCGGCCGCCGGGGACCTGGGCGAAGATGTCGGGCAGGCCGTCCAGGCCGTAGTCCGACGGGTTGGGCATCGACGGGGTGGTGGTGATCACCTGGTAGCCGTGCTCGTCCAGGGTGTGGACCAGCTGGAACTCATCGAGGCCGCGCGCGTTGAGCTGGGCCAGGACCTTGAGCCGGTGGTCGAACAGGACCGCCGACAGCAGCGACGGCTCGGGGTCGCCGGTGGTCGGGTCGATGGCCGGGCCGGGGCCGATCATCACGGCCGCGATCGTGGGAGCGGGCACCCCGTTGACCGACTCGGCGGAGATCGTCCAGCGCACGGGTGTGGTCCTGCGGAGCCTGCGCCGGGTGGCCAGCAGCACGGCGGTGCCGGCCAGCACCCAGCAGGCCGCGCCCAGACGGGCGGCGAAGGACGGCGTCCCGGCGACGGCGGTACCGACGGTGATGAGGGCGGCCAGCACGGCGAACAGGACGCCGATGACCGCGGTCCTGGTCCGGCCGGGGCCGGGCGCGGTCGACTCCAGCGGTACGGGGTCGCCGACCGGCACGGACGGTTCCATCACCGCGGCCATCAGGGACGCCTCGACGTCGAGGAAGTCCTGCTCCTCGGCCGGGTCGGGGGCGAAGTCGCCGTCGACGATCCGCAGCTCGATGCCGAGTCTGCGAGCGGTCACGAAGAACGCCTTGGGCTCGAAGCCCATGTCGGGCAGCATCCCGATCTGGGTGGTCCCGAACTTGTGGTGCACGGTCAGGAGCTGTTCGCCGGCCGTGACCGACAGCTCCTGGATGCGGCTCAGCCCGTACCCCTGCTTGATCTGCCCGTCCCGAGTGATCAGCTGGAGGCCGTCGGCGGACAGCTTCCAGGACGGTCCGGGCCGGGCACCGGGGATCAGCAGAGGCAGTGCCGCGCAGCCCAGTACGGCCGTGGCCCACAGCCACGACGGGTGGAGCGGGGTCAACGCGATGGCGACGGCGATCAGAGCGAAGGGAGCGCCACCGGAGGGGCGCCGGCCCTCGACTCTCAAGCCGACGAGCTCGTGGTCCACGCTGAGAATTCTGACACGCTCCCGCTACTTTCGTCTGCGCCCACAAAGGACCGCAACAACCACGACACCTACCAGCGCCAACAACCCCACGCCGCGATGACTTCCGTCTTTCTCCTTCGGTTGGCTTTCCGAGGCGGTCTCGGTCGGAACGGGTTGTGCCTTTTCGGGCAGCGGCACCCGGAGCACCTTCTGGCGGACGCCTTCGGTGGAGACCAGCAGCGACCTGCCGTCGGCCGCGTAGGTGATGCCCTCGCCCTGCTCCTGGGAGGGCAGCGAGATCGTCTCGATGACCTTGCCGGGGGCGGAGTAGAGGCTGGCGGAGTAGTACCCGCGGATCACGAAGGTAGTGCCGTCCGGAGCGAACGCCCCGTCGGTGGCGAAGGAGTGCGCCCGCGCCACGGGTGTGAGCACGTTGTCGGCCCGCAGCCGCTTCGGCGCCACATAGAGCCGGCCGCTGCCGAGCGACTTGCTGGCGATGTAGAGCCGGTTGTCGCGCGGGTCGATCATGATCGTCTCGGCGTCCCGGGGCCCGTCCCGGTAGGTGAACCGGAACTTCTCGGCCTGGAGCGTCCGGGACCTGACGTCCTTGGGCTCGCGGATCCGGTAGACCGCGACGTGGTCCCAGCTGTTGCGGTTGTCGCCGGTGTCCGCGATGTAGATCGCTGGGCGGCCCTTCTCGTCCTTGCCGAGGGCGATGCCCTCCCAGTCCCGGGCGGTGACGCCGTCGAGGGTGTACGTCGCCCTGGTCCGGCCCTTGGCGTCGAGCGCGAAGATCTGGGCCGGATGCCCGGAGTCGTTGTGGGTGTAGACGATCCCGGGATGCTCAGCGCTGGCCGCCAGGCCGCTGGATTCGGAGATCCGCGGGTCCTGCACGGTGAAGGCGTCGTCGCCGCCCGCCAGAAGAGCTGCGCTCAACAGCAGAGGGAGCATCAGCGCAGCAGGGAGCCGATGACCACGGCGAGGACCAGCGCGGTCAGGACGGCGGGCAGCAGCCATTTCGTCGGGCGGTACACACCGACGAGCCTATTGCCGTCCCTGCGATGCGCCGACCCGGGCCGCCGCGGCGGGTCGCGCGGCGGCCGGGCCGTCACGCTAGAGACGCTCGATCACATAGTCGACGCAGGCCGTGAGGGCCTCGACGTCGGCCGGATCGATCGCCGGGAACATGCCGACGCGCAGCTGGTTGCGGCCGAGCTTGCGGTACGGCTCGGTGTCGACGATGCCGTTGGCCCGCAGGACCCCGGCGATCGCGGCGGCGTCGATGTCGTCGGTGAAGTCGATCGTGCCGACGACCTGGGATCGCTGGGCCGGGTCGGTCACGAACGGAGTGGCGACGGCGGACTTCTCGGCCCAGCCGTACAGCCGGGCGGCCGAGTCGGCGGTGCGGGCGGTGGTCCAGTCCAGGCCGCCCTGCTTGTTCATCCACTCGATCTGCTCGGCGAACAGGAACGCGGTGGAGACCGCCGGAGTGTTGTAGGTCTGGTCCTTGGAGGAGTTGTCCACGACCGTCGGCAGGTTGAAGAACTCGGGAATGTACCTGCCGCTGGAGGCGATCTCGTCGATCCGTGCGAGCGCCCTGGGAGAGACCAGGGCGACCCAGAGCCCGCCTTCGGCGGCGAAGCACTTCTGCGGGGCGAAGTAGTACACATCGGTCTCGCTGACGTCGACCGGCAGGCCGCCCGCGCCGGAGGTCGCGTCGACCATGACCAGGGCCTCGTCGCCGCCCACGCGCCTGATCGGCATCGCGACGCCGGTCGAGGTCTCGTTGTGGGTGAGGGCGTAGACGTCCACGCCCTCCTCCAGGACGGGCAGCGCGTGGGTGCCGGGAGTGCTGGAGATCACGCTGGGGTCGCCCAGCCAGGGCGCGCCGGCGACGACCTTGGCGAACTTGGACGAGAACTCGCCGAACGTGACGTGCTGCGACTTGTCCCGGACCAGTCCGAACGCGGAGACGTCCCAGAAGGCCGTGGTACCGCCGTTGCTGATCAGGACCTGGTAGCCCTCGGGCAGGTCGAAGAGGTCCGACAGCCCGGACCGGATGCGCCCGAACAGGGACTTGACCGGCTTCTGGCGGTGCGAGGTGCCCAGATAGGTGTCTCCGGAGTCGAAGAGGGCCTGGACCTGCTCCGGGCGCACCTTGGACGGTCCACAGCCGAAACGGCCGTCAGCGGGCTTGATGTCTGCGGGAATGACGATGTCGCTCACTCGCTCAAGCCTACGTGACCTGCCTCAGGGATCGTCCACGGTGCCCACATCGCGAGACACCCGGTAGTTCAGCAGGGCGGGGGACAGGGCCGCGGCGACGATGACCAGGACCACGCAGGCGATGCCGCCCGACACCCAGGAGAAGGAGGCGGTGGTGGCTGCGGCGACCGCCCCGGCCCGCAGGTCGCCCAGTCGGGGGCCGCCCGCGACGACCACGATGAACACGCCCTGGAGTCGGCCGCGCATCTCGTCCGGCGCGTAGGTCTGCAGGATGGTCTGCCGGAACACCCCGGACACCAGGTCGGCGCAGCCGCCGAGGCCCAGCAGGAGGACCGCGGCCCAGAGGCTGTGCATGAGCCCGGCGGCGGCGACGGCCAGACCCCAGACGATCACGGCGAGGATCAGCGCGAGGCCCTGCCGGCGCACCCGGCCGATCCAGCCGGAGAGCAGCCCGGCCACGACCCCGCCCAGGCCGATGGCGGCGACGAGCCAGCCCACCGCCGACGGGTCGCCGAACCGGGTGGTGGCCAGTTCGGGGAAGAGCGCGCGGGGCATGGCGACGGCCATCGCGATGATGTCGACGACGAACGACATCATCAGGACGGGCTGGGTCGCCAGGAACGCGAAGCCCTCCAGGACCGAGCGCAGTCCGGGGCGGCTCGTGGAGACCGTCAGCGGCGGGATCGGCGGGAGCCGGAACGCCGCCCACAGCCCGGCGCTGAACAGGACCGCGTCCATCCCGTACATCAGGGCGTAGTCCTGGTCGGTGAGGAGCAGCAGGATGCCCGCCAGCAGCGGCCCCAGCAGGATCGACACCTGGGAGAAGGTGAAGTTGAGGGTGTTGGCCGCGGGGACGTCGGCGGGTTCCAGGATCCGGGGGATGATCGCGCCCCGGGTCGGTGAGCTGATCGCGAAACCCGAGGACTGCACGATCACCACGGCCATGATCACCCAGACCGAGTCGAGCTGGAGTGCGGCCTGGGCCAGCAGCCCGAGCGTCGCACACCAGCTGATCACGGAGGAGGTGAGCAGCAGCCGCCGCCGGTCGACGTGGTCGGCGATTGCGCCGCCCCAGAGCCCGAAGAAGATCAGCGGGATGAGGTTGGCCAGGCCGAGGGTGCCGACCCAGAGCGAGGACTTCGTCAGGGCGTACACCTGGACGGGCACGACGACGGCGGTCAGCTGGAAGCCGATCGCCGACACGCCCTGGCCGATCCAGATGCGGCGGAAGGCCGGGTGCCGCAGCGGACCGGTGTCGATCATCACGCTCATGGGGCGAGGCGCTCCAGGTCCCAGCCGTCGGCGGCCCGCCGGTAACGCAGCCGGTCGTGCAGCCGGTCGGGCCGGCCCTGCCAGAACTCGACGGTGTGGGGAATCACCAGATATCCACCCCAGAACTCCGGCAGCGGCACGGTGTCCGTTTCCGGCCACCTGGCGGCGACTTCGGTGAACCGTTCGGCGATCTCAGCCCGCGACGAGACCACCGACGACTGGTGCGAGGCCCAGGCTCCGAGCTGCGAGCCGCGCGGCCGGGACCGGAAGTAGGCGGCGTTCTCGGCCTCGTCCAGGCGTTCGACCGCGCCGGTCACGATCACCTGGCGCTGCAGCGGATGCCAGGGGAAGAGCAGGCTGGCCTGCGGGTTGGCCAGCAGGTCCTGACCCTTCTGTGAGGTGTGATTGGTGAAGAGGCGGAAGCCGTCGGCCCCGTACCCCTTGAGCAGGACGGTCCGCGCGTGCGGGACTCCCGCACCGGACGCGGTCGCCAGGACCATCGCGTTCGGTTCGGTGAGCCCGGCGGAGACCGCGTCGGCGAACCAGGCGGTGAACAGCGGGAGCGGTTCGGCGGGGGCATTGGTCTCTACCAATTCCCCGAGCTCGTAAGATCTCCGCAGATGGGCAGGGTCAGGAGTCAGGCGATCCACAGTCGCTCACCTTCTCACCCTGGAGGCGGGTAACCCGAACACCCCCGGGTACTGGCCAGTAACCGAGTGCGGTTCACTACCCCTTCACCACTGTCGGGGAGCGAAAGGACGATGGCTGTGTCTGACTTCAAACCGGGTCTCGAAGGCGTCGTGGCGTTTGAGACCGACATCGCGGAGCCGGACAAAGAAGGCGGCGCGCTGCGCTACCGCGGCGTCGACATCGAGGACCTCGTCGGCAAGGTCTCCTTCGGCCAGGTCTGGGGCCTGCTCGTCGACGACTCCTTCGACCCCGGCCTCGCCGCCGCCGAGCCGCACCTGCTCCCCGTCCGCTCCGGCGACGTCCGGGTCGACGTGCAGGCAGCCCTCCCCACCATCGCCACCGTCTACGGGATGCGGGCGCTGCTCGACATCACCGACGAGGAGGCCCGCGCCGACCTGGCCCGTACCTCCGTCCAGGCGCTGTCCTTCGTGGCCCAGAGCGCGCGCGGCATCCACCAGCCCGCCGTGCCGCAGTCGCGCGTCGACGAGGCCAAGACGATCACCGAGCGGTTCATGGTCCGCTGGCGCGGCGAGCCCGACCCCCGGCACGTCCAGGCCATCGACGCCTACTGGGTCTCGGCCGCCGAGCACGGCCTCAACGCCTCCACCTTCACCGCCCGGGTGATCGCCTCGACCGGTGCGGACGTCGCCGCCGCGATCTCCGGCGCGATCGGGGCGATGTCCGGCCCGCTGCACGGCGGCGCACCCGCCCGGGTCCTGCCGATGGTCGAGCGGGTCGAGCAGCTCGGCGACGCCCGCAAGGTCGTCACCGACATCCTCGACGGCGGCGACCGGCTGATGGGTTTCGGCCACCGGGTCTACCGGGCTGAGGACCCGCGCGCCCGGGTGCTCCGCCGCACCGCCCGCGAGCTCGACGCCCCCCGCTATGAGGCCGCCAAGGCCCTGGAGGACGCCGCCCTCGCCGAGCTGCGCGAGCGCCGCCCCGACCGGCCGATCGAGACCAACGTCGAGTTCTGGGCCGCGGTCATCCTCGACTTCGCCGAGGTCCCGACCGCGATGATGCCCGCCATGTTCACCTGCGGCCGCACCGCCGGCTGGGCCGCCCACATCCTGGAGCAGAAGCGCACCGGCCGGCTCGTCCGCCCCAGTGCCCTCTACACCGGCCCCGGACCCCGCCCGATCTCAGCCGTAGCCGGGTTCGAGGCGCTCTGACCGCAGAGCCCGCGGGTTGTCCGCTCGCCGGACGCCCCCCGAGCGATCTCGGGGGGGCGTTCGCCGTCGGTCCTGGAATAACCATGCCGACGAAATCGCTGAACAAGGCCCCGACGAACAGGCATCTTGCCTCAGCCGGGCAAGTAGACTGCGGTCGGGAGAATCGGAGGAGGACCCTTGACCTCACACGGCCTGATCGACACCACGGAGATGTATCTCCGCACGGTGTTCGAGCTCGAGGAGGAAGGGATCGTACCGTTGCGCGCGCGCATCGCGGAGCGGCTCTCCCAGAGCGGGCCGACGGTCTCACAGACCGTTGCGCGGATGGAGCGCGACGGTCTGCTGCGGGTCGAAGGCGATCGCCACCTCGAACTGACCGACTCCGGCCGTGATCTCGCGGTCCGGGTCATGCGCAAGCACCGCCTGGCCGAGTGCCTGCTCGTCAACGTGATCGGTCTCCCCTGGGAGGACGTCCACGTCGAGGCCTGCCGCTGGGAGCACGTGATGTCCGAGCAGGTCGAAAGACGGTTGGTCGCGCTGCTCGACAACCCGACGTCCTGCCCGCACGGCAACCCCATCCCCGGGCTGGAGGAGCTCGGCGGGCACGCCGACGAGACACCCGGAGTGCGACTCACCGCGATGACCGCAGCCGCCTCACGTGACGGAACGCATGCGGTAGTGCGTCGAATCAGTGAACAGGTCCAGAGCGACAGCGATCTGATGCTTAGACTCAAGCAGGTCGGGATACAACCCGGACGCGAGGTGACCCTCGCGATTGGCGACGACGGTGTGCGGGTGACCTGTGACGACGAGGATGACGGTCCTGCGACGGAGCTTCCCCGACGCATCGCCGAACACGTTTTCGTCTCCAGGATCTAAGGTCGACTTGGCCGAAGATCTCCTCACCCAGAAGCCTGGTCCCTCGGTATTCTGCTCCCCTTTCTCATTGAATGGGATCGACCGGGGATGGGAGGTGGGCGCATGAAGCACTGGGACGAGCCCCCGTTCGAGGCCCAGTTGCCGCCCGAGACAGTGCTCAACCGGATGGAGATGGCGGTCATCGTCTGTGACCGCTTCAGCAACATCATCTATGGCAATGCCTACGCGAAGAAGCTGTTCG
>JBDSTJ010000161.1:0-2583 GCA_039928335.1 Streptosporangiaceae bacterium
GCGTGACGGCCACGCCACCACGCTGGGTGTCGCCTCCGGCGCTGTCGCCGGTCTGGTCGCGATCACCCCGGCCTGCGGCTTCGTCGACCCGTGGGCGGCCATCGTCATCGGCATCATCGCCGGTGCGATCTGTGCCTACGCGGTCGGCTTCAAGTACAAGCTCGGCTACGACGACTCGCTCGACGTGGTCGGCGTGCACCTGGTCGGCGGTGTCATCGGCGCCGTCTCGCTGGGCTTCTTCTCCAAGTACCCGTTCCTCACCGAGGCCAACGGGCTCAGCCGGGCGCAGGGCAAGGGCCTGTTCTACGGGGGCGGCCTCTCGCAGCTGCTGTGGCAGCTGGTCGGGCCGATCGCCGTCGGTGCCTTCTCCTTCATCATGGCGTTCATCCTGGCCAAGGTCATCGACGCGACCATCGGCTTCCGGATCGACGAGGAGGACGAGGCCAGCGGCATCGACCTCGCCGTACACGCCGAGACCGCCTACGACCTGGCTCCGTCGCACTCGGGGATCGGTACGCTGGCTGCCGCCAAGGAGCCGATCTCCTCGGACACCAAGATTGAGGCGGACGCATGAAGCTGATCACAGCGATCATCAAGCCGTTCAAGCTCGACGATGTGAAGGCCGCTCTGGAGACCTTCGGCATCAAGGGCCTGACGGTCAGTGAGGCCAGCGGCTACGGCCGGCAGAAGGGTCACACCGAGGTCTACCGGGGTGCCGAGTACAAGGTGGACCTGGTGCCCAAGCTCCGCGTCGAGATCGTCGTCGACGACGAGGACGCCGCCGAGGTCATCGACGTGGTCGTCAAGGCCGCGCAGACCGGCAAGATCGGCGACGGCAAGGTCTGGTCGATTCCGGTGGATTCCGTCACCCGGGTCCGCACCGGAGAGACCGGTGCCGAGGCGCTGTAGGGCCTGAACGGTATCGGGGGAGAGCGCCTGGGGCGCTTCCGGAGCAATCCGGAGGCGCCCCTTTACTCTTGGGGTCGGGTGAGAGGAGACGAGGGTGCGGACGTTCGCGGCGCAGAGGGCGGCCAGGGCTGAGGAGCTCGACGGCTGGCTGGCGGGGCTGCTGGGAGACGAGCAGAATGTCGCGCTGGTGGCGGTGGGCAGCCATGGCCGCCGGGAGCTGACGCCCGGCGGGGACCTCGATCTCGTGCTGGTGCACCGCGACCGCGAGGACGTCGCGGAGGTTGCCGACCGGATCTGGTACCCCATCTGGGACAAGGGTCTCAAGCTTGACCATTCCGTGCGAACGGTCGGTGAGGCCAGGCACGTCGCCCAGGACGACCTCAAGGCCGTGATGGGCCTGCTCTACGCCCGCCGGGTGGCCGGCGACCAGCTGCTCGTGGACGAGCTCCGGGCGGGAGTGCTGGCTGACTGGCGGCTGGCGGCCAAGATCAGGCTGCCCCTGCTGGCCAAGATGACCCGGGACCGGTGGGAGGAGCTCGGCGAGCTCGCGTTCCTGCTCGAAGGCGACCTCAAGGACTCCCACGGCGCGCTGCGCGACGTGCACGTGATGCAGGCGGTCACCGCGACCTGGGTGGTGCCCGCCCCGGGGCCGCGGGTCAGGGCCGCCTACGACCTGATCCTGGACGTACGGCACGGGCTGCACGAGGTCACCGGCCGCTCCAGCGACCGGCTCCTCCTGCAGGACCAGGACGCGGTCGCGGAGATCCTCGAGTTGACGGACGCCTATGAGCTGCTCGGGCTGGTCGCCGAGGCCGCCCGGACCATCGACTACGCCGCCGACCACGTCTGGCGGCATGTGGACCGGTTCGCCGGACCGCAGACGAAGAACGAGCGCACGCCGGTCGCCGACGGGCTGGTGGAGTTCGCCGGCGAGGTGGTCCTGGCCCGCGGCGCCGACCTGGCGAACCCGACAATGACCCTGCGGGCGGCCGCGGCGGCCGCCCAGGCGGGTCTGCCGCTGGCCCCGGCGACGGTCGACACCCTCGCCCGGACGGTACCGGACCTGCCCGTGCCGTGGCCCGCGCCGGCCCGGGACGCCCTGGTGGCGCTGCTCGGTGCCGGACCCGCCGCCATCGGCGTCTGGGAGGCCCTCGACCAGGCCGGTCTCGTCGTCCGGATGATCCCCGACTGGGAGCGGGTGCGGAACCGCCCGCAGCGCAACGCCGTGCACAGGTACACCGTGGACCGGCACCTGTGGGAGGCCGCGGCCGGGGCCGCCGCGCTGACCCGCGACGTGGCCAGACCTGACCTGCTGCTGGTCGGGGCGCTGCTGCACGACATCGGCAAGGACGGCTCCGGCCAGGACCATTCCAAGGTCGGCGCGGTGTACGCCCGGGACGTCGCCGAGCGGATGGGCTATCCCGAGCACGACGTGAAGGTCCTGGAGGACCTGGTCCTGTACCACCTGCTGCTGCCCGACACCGCGACCCGGCGCGACCTCGACGACCCGGTCACGATCCAGACGATGGCCGACGCCGCGGGTACCCACGAGGTGCTCGAGCTGCTGCACGCCCTCGCGATCGCCGACGCGGGAGCGACCGGGCCGGCCGCGTGGGGCGGCTGGAAGGCCCGGCTGATCAACGAGCTGGTACGGCGGACCGACGCGCGGCTGGC
>JBDSTJ010000162.1:0-5183 GCA_039928335.1 Streptosporangiaceae bacterium
ATGGCGGTGTTCATGAACATCGCCAGGATCATCGGCGCGGGGCCGTTGATGGTCATCGACACCGAGGTCGTCGGAGAGACCAGGTCGAACCCGTCGTACAGGACCTTCATGTCGTCGAGAGTCGCGATCGACACGCCTGAGGTGCCGACCTTGCCGTAGATGTCGGGGCGTTCGCCGGGATCGCGGCCGTACAGGGTGACCGAGTCGAACGCGGTGGACAGCCGGGTCGCGCCGGCATCGGCCGACAGCAGCCTGAAGCGCCTGTTGGTACGGAACGCATCGCCCTCGCCGGCGAACATCCGGGCGGGGTCCTCGCCCTCGCGCTTGAACGGGAACACGCCGGCGGTGAAGGGGAACAGACCGGGCAGGTTCTCCGCGCGCAGGAACCTGAGCAGCTCCCCGTGGTCGGTGTGGCGTGGCAGGGCGACCCGGGGAATGGCGCTGCCGGACAGCGACTCGCGGGTCAGCCTGGTGCGCAGTTCGCGGTCGCGCACCCGGACGACCTGCTCGTCGCCGGTGTAGGAAGCCACGACGGCCGGCCAGCCCTCGACCAGCGCCGCGCAGGACGGGTCGACGCCGTGGCGTGCCTGCGCCACGAGCGCGGCGAGCTCGTCACTGGACGGCAGCTCCGACTGGACGGCGGTGAACCGCTGGAGCCGCTGGACGGCCAGGACCTGCCGGGCGGTCTCGGCATGGTAACCGCGCACCGAGTCGGCGATCTCCGAGAGGTAGCGGGTGCGGGAGGGCGGGATGATCTGCGCCGCGCCGGTGGAGGTCCGACCGGTCACCCGCGCGAGCACCCCGGGTTCCAGCGGCAGTCCGGCCTCGCCGAGCAGCCCGGCGAGGTGCTGGTAGAGCGCGGTGACACCGTCGTCGTCGAAGGTCGCGGCGCTGGTGCCGAACACCGGCATGTCCTCAGGCCCGGCGCCGAAGGCCTCCCGGTTGCGGATCAGCTGCCGGGACACGTCGCGCAGGGCGTCCAGCGCGCCGCGCCGCTCGAACTTGTTGATCGCCACGACGTCGGCGAAGTCGAGCATGTCGATCTTCTCGAGCTGGGAGGCCGCGCCGAACTCGGGCGTCATCACGTACAGGGAAACGTCGACGAGCTCGACGATCGCGGCGTCGCCCTGGCCGATGCCGGGCGTCTCCAGGATGACCAGGTCGTAGCCGGCGGCCTTGCAGGCCGTGATGGTCTCGGCGATTCCCTCGGGGAGTTCGCGGGCCCCCCGGGTGGCGAGCGACCGGAAGAACACGTGGTCGCCGTCGAGGGCGTTCATCCGGATCCGGTCACCCAGCAGTGCTCCGCCGCCGCGCCTGCGGGTCGGGTCGACGGCCAGGACCGCGATGCGCAGTTTGTCCTGCTGGTCCACCCGGAGTCTGCGGATCAGCTCGTCGGTGAGCGAGGACTTGCCGGACCCGCCGGTGCCGGTGATGCCGAGCACGGGGACCCTGCGGCCGGTGGCGAGAGCGCCGGGCAGCGGCTTTCCGGCCTGCACGCAGGTGATCGTACGGGCCAGCGCGGATCGCTCACCGGCCAGGACGGCCTCGGCCCCGGCGGGCATGTCCGCCAGGTTGACGTCGCAGAGCTCGATCAGCTCATTGATCATCCCGGGCAGCCCCAGCCGCTGTCCGTCCTCCGGCGAGAAGATCTTCACTCCGGCCGCAGCCAGCCGGGCGATCTCCGCGGGGACGATCACGCCGCCGCCGCCACCGAAGATCTTCACATGGCCCGCGCCGGCCTCCCGGAGCGCGGTGGCGAGGTATTCGAAGTACTCGACGTGGCCGCCCTGGTAGGAGCTGACCGCCACGCCCTGGGCGTCCTCCTCCAGGACCGCGTCGACGACCGACAGCACCGAGCGGTCGTGCCCGAGGTGAATCACCTCGGCCCCCTGGGACTGCAGGATCCGCCGCATGATGTTGATCGCGGCGTCGTGGCCGTCGAACAGCGAGGCTGCGGTCACGAACCGCACCGGGTTGACCGGCTGGTACAGGGCCACGGGAACCTCCGTCACATCAGGCATACTTTGAAGTCTAATATTTGGAAGCTAAAGTAATTCCCATGACCGGCCCCGTCAAGGCGAGGACACCCTGACCACATACCGTAGGCCCGTGGATCCCATCGCCGAGGCGCACCGTCAGTGGAGTGCGCGCTGGCCCGAGCACGCCGACCACATGGCGGCCGTGACGTCGGTGATGCGGGCCCAGCAGTTGCTGCTGAGCCGGATCGAGCACGATCTCAGGCCGCTCGGCCTGACGTTCGCCGCCTTCGAGGCGCTGCGCCTGCTGGCCTTCTCCCGAGCCGGTTCGCTGCCGATGGGCAAGATGGGCGAGCGCCTGATGGTCCATCCGGCCTCGGTCACCAACGTCATCGGCCGGCTCGAACGGCGCGGGCTCGTCACCAGGACGCCTGCCGCGCATGACCGCAGGGTCGTCCTCGCCGCGATCACCGACGACGGGCGGGGCCTGGTCGAGGAGGCCACCGCACTCCTGCACACCACCGACTTCGGCCTGGCCGGTCTCACCCGAGACGACGCCGCGCAGGTCACCACGGCCCTGCGGGTGCTCCGCACCTCCACCGGCGACCTGGACTGACCCTCGTGTCTCCTTTTCCGGTCAGCCGAAGGAGCGGCCGAGGAAGGCGAGCACGTCCGGCATGATCCGCCGCCAGTAGCCACCGGTGTGCAGGCCGGGGGCGAACTCCGCGACGGCCGCGACCTTCGCGAGCCTGAGCGCCGGATCGTGGAACGGGTCGTCCTCGCCGCACCACACCCCGGTCCTCCGGGCGATGGGCTCGTCGAGATGGCGGAGCGGCTCGTGCCGCGCCCAGCTCGCCTCGTCCGCGTAGGCACCCACGGTCCTGGCGTCCGACCAGGTCGGGAACAGCGCGGGACTGACCGCGGCGACCGCGGCGAGCTCGCCGTGCCGAAGCCGCCCGTACCGCAGCACGCCCGAGCCGCCCATCGAGACGCCGATCGCCGCGCGCGGAGTGCCCTGGAAGCCGCGCGCGGCCAGCCAGCCGGGCAGCTCCGTCAGCAGCATCGCCATCGGATCATCGCCCGGAGTGCGCTCATGCCAGTAGGTGGCGTCGCCGCCGTCGACGGAGGCGAGCACGAACGGCGGGACTCCCGCCCGCACGGCCGCCGTCAGGAACTGCGGCAGGCCGAGGCCCACGAAGCTGGTCGCGTTGCCGGACCTGCCGTGCAGGGCCACACAGACGGGAAGGCCGCCGGGCGGCGTTTCGGCGGGCGCGATCGTGATCAGGTTGACTTCGCGGGCACGTGCCCGGGAGAGATGCGTCCGGGCGGTGACGGTCGCGGGCGGCACGTCGGGGATCTTCCCGTTCGCGCCGGTCAGGCCGAGCCCGGCGCGCAACCTGGCCCGGCCGGGCAGCAGCTCCGCCTCGACGGCGACCAGGCCGCCGGTGGCGGCACCCAGGGCGAGACCCACCCCGCCCAAGATCAAAGTTCTGCGTCTGATGTCGATCACGAGCTGAGAGTAGGGCCGTTTCGGTGGTGCCCATGACGAGGTCGACCTGGGACACTGCAGTCTGATTCCAGGAGGATGCCCCATGCCGAAGATCGCTTCAGAGCAGGCCGTACGTCAGAGCCTCACCCCGGAGCGGATCGTGCGCGCGGCCATCGAGCTGGTCGAACGCGACGGTGCGGAGGCGCTCTCGATGCGGGCCGTCGCGGCGGAGCTCGGCGTCGCGGTGATGTCGCTCTACAATCACGTGCCCAACAAGGCGGGCCTGCTCAGCGGGGTGGCCCAGCACGTGGTGGCCGGAATGGAACTGCCCGACGACTCCGGCGACGACTGGAAGTCCCGGGGCCGGGCCCTCATCTGGGCCTTCCGGCGGGCCGCGCACGACTACCCCGAATCCATCAACATCGTCCTCACCCATAGCGTGGAGTTCCCGGTGGGCATGCGCCCGGCCGAACGGGCCCTGGCCGTCGCCGACGCCGCCGGGTTCGACGGGGTTACCTCGGTGCGGATCATGCGCGCGATGCTGGCCTATGCGCTGGGCGCGCAGCTGCGCGAGATCGGCGCGGTCACCATGCTCAACGACCTGCCGCGCGACCCGGTGCGGCTCCTGGCCCAGCTCGACCCGGCTCAGTTCCCGCACGTCACCGCACTGGCCGACGAGCTGATCGCGCACGACCCCGAGACCGACTTCGAGTTCGGCCTCGACCTGCTCATCAACGCCCTGGACGCACTGCCGAGACGATCCTGATGCGGTCCTGACGGGGGTCCCGAACCTGCTCGGGATCAGCCAGGCCCGAGGGCCCGCCACCTGCGCGGCGGGTCCCCGGCGGGCGGATCAGCCGCTGTGCTTGGCGCTGGCCGCGCCACGCAGATCAACGGTTCCGGCTTTGTGCACGATGACCTTCTTCATAATGTCCCTCCATGGTGGCGGCTTTCCTCGAGTGATCAATATGACTGCCAGTCAGAATCGCCACAAGATCCGCAAGTGCTTCTGACCTGAACCGGTCACAACGGGCAATCATCGGTGACTGTCGACACATCAGGTCCGCGGGCTCCTGGACCACCGACCCGGCTACGCGCAGAGGATCATCGGTCCCGTTGCGGCGGGCCAACTGGACGGATCATTCCGTGGTCGCAGCTGCCGGTATGGCTGCCGCCGAGCGAGGGCGACAACCACCGGCCCGCGGTCAGGCTTCCGGCCGACTGAAGGACGAAGTCCTGCAAGTTTGATCATTTCTTCCTGGGGCAGTGCCGGTCCACCCCCAAGGAGGAAACCCATGACCAGTGCACAACACGTCGGCAACGAGGCCAAGCAGGCCTCCCAGAGTCCCGTGCTGAAGGGCCTGGCACGCACCGGGCTGGCGGCCCGCGGAGTGATCTATGTGATCATCGGCGTGCTCGCCCTGCTGGTCGCCTTCGGTCGCGACAGCAAGCAGGCCGAGAGCGGAGGCGCAATGCAGGCGATCGCCGAGAAGCCCGGCGGCACGCTCGCCCTGTGGTTGATGGCCGCCGGATTCGCCGGCCTCGCCGTGTGGCGCTACGCCGAGGCGATCTTCGGCCAGGGCGGCAAGGACGGCCACAAGGCCAGCAAGAGGCTGCTGTCCCTGGGCCGGGGCGTGTTCTACAGCTCGCTGTTCGTCACGACGGTCACCTACGCGATGGGCGTCGGCGGGCAGCAGGGCAGCGACAAGAAGTCCAAG
>JBDSTJ010000163.1:0-3720 GCA_039928335.1 Streptosporangiaceae bacterium
GCCGTCCCAGCTCAGTGGTTCCGAAGGCGCCGTACTGTCCGGCTTGTACGGCGACATGTAGGTCAGCTCGAAAGAAGGGCCTCCTCCCCGTCCGGGGAGGAGGCCCTCTCGTCATCAAGGGGAACCGGCTCATGGTGAAACGAGAAGCAGATCGGGGCTGCCCGGCGTCTCGAGCCGGGCAGCCCCGATCTGCTTGTCCCCGAGTAACCCGCTTTCACGGGCATATGAGGTGAATTGCCCTACCTCGGGAGAGAAAGGGACGGGCATCAGATGCCCTTCTTGAGTAGCTTGCGAAGGACCGACTCCTTCTGCAGAAGCTGTACGTGGTCGTGCGCGGCCTGGCGAATGAACTCGGCGTGCATGGTGTCCTCCGAAGGACGAGGGGCGTCTCCTGCTGACACCCTTACTCTCCTTCTAAGCACCGCCCCGGCACATGGGGCAGATGCCCTATCTCCGGGCCCTCGCCGGGCTAAGACCGGGCCGAGACCGGACTAAGACGTGCTTAGGCGGTCAGTGCGCGGGCCGCGGCGGCGGCCTCGCCCCGGGAGGCCACGCCCAGTTTGGCGAGGATGTTGGAGACGTGGACCGAAGCGGTCTTGGCCGAGATGAACAGGTCCTCGGCTATCTCCTTGTTGGAGCGGCCCAGGGCCAGCTGCTTGAGTACCTCGACCTCGCGGGTGGTCAGGCCGTGCGAAGGCGAGCCCCGGCCCAGCCGACGGGCGAAGTCGAGGGCCTCCGCGGCCAGCGCCGCGCCGAGGCTGCGGGCGAGGTCGAGGGCGCGGGCGGCGCGGGCGGCTGCCTGGTCGCGTCGGCCCGCCTGGGCGTCGCACTCGGCGGCCCGCAGCAGGGCCTGGGCCAGGGGGTAGGGCTGGCCGGAGGTCTCCCAGCCGGCGATGGCGGCATCCCAGTCGGCGGGAGTGCGCATCACCCGGGCCGACTCGGCCTCGAAGGTGCGGCGCTGGGCGTGCTGGAGCGGGCCGTAGCACTCGAGCTTCACGGCCCGGTCGACGTAGGGCTGGAGTTCGGCGGCGGTCCTGGCGGCACGGGCTGCGACGATCATTGCGGGCCAGACATAACGGGACTCGTCGGGACGGTCGTGCTCGACCAGGATCGGGGCCAGCGCGGCGAGGGCCCGGTCGTGGTCGCCCTCGGTCAGGGCGAGCTCGGCCTCCAGCCGGAAGATCGGGATCATCTCCTGGAGCCGCTGGTCGAACTGCCAGGTGTTGAGTGCCCGGCAGACCGCGAGGGACCTGGCCGCGCCCGCCACGTCGCCCTGGGCCAGCAGGACATCCCCGTGGACCTGGCTGAGGTTGGAGACGTGCGGACGGGGCGGGTCGGCCTCCAGGGCCTGCTCCAGGACCGGCAGCGCGTCCGCCCAGCGGCCCAGGGAGTACAGCGACTCGCCCAGGTTGATCGCGAGGAACGAGCCCTGGGTCCGGAACAGACCGACATCCCTGGCCTGCTGGATGGCCTTCCTGGCGACCTCGACCGACTCGGTGTGCCGGCCCGCGCCCTCAAGGATGTGCGACCGGTTGACCGCGACCCGCAACAGGATCTGGTCGAGCCCGGCGGACTCGGCCAGGCGCTGGGCGCGGTCGAGCTGGCCCAGCCGGTCCAGGTCGTCGTAGCGGCCGCCGTCCATGCAGACGAGGGTGACCAGCGCGCCCGCCTCGGCCTGGACGTCGCCGATCAGCCGGGCCGAACTGAGCGCCTCGTCGGCGGCGACCCTGGCCTCCTCACTGCCGACACCCATGAAGAGGTACTGCGCGAAACTCGCCAGGACCCGGGAACGGTCACTGGTCGGCGGCTCGGCCGGAATCAGCTGGATCGCAGTCCGCATGTCGGCGGACCAGTCGATCCGGCCGGTCCGGTGCTTCATCCGGCCGCGGGTGACCAGCAGGTGCGCCCGCCGGACCGGTTCGTGGATCTCCTTGAGCGCCGCGTTGGCCAGCTTGATGCCGCGTTCGCTGTCCCCGGCCCAGTCGGCGGCGCAGACGGCCAACTCCAGGACCCGGGCGTACTCCTCACCGATTCGGGAACCGGCATCGGGCACCTGGTCCCACAGTTCGAGGATCCGCTCCAGCATCCGGAGCTCCTCGGGATAGGCCGAGGCCTTCTCGGCGTCCCGGGAGGCCCGCCAGGCGCTGATCAGCGCCCCTTCGAGGTTGTGCGCCGAATACCAGTGGTGGGCCAGCTCGGCCGAGGCCCGGCCCGCCGTGACCAGGGACGCGTCGATCTCCAGCGCCTCGGCGTAGCGGGTGTGCAGCCGGGTGTGCTCGCCGGGCAGCAGGTCGTCGTGGACGGCCTCGCGGATCAGGGCGTGCCGGAAGGCGTAGCCGTCGCCGTCGACCGCGAGCACGTTGGCGGCCACGGCGGGCCGCAGGTCCCGGGAGAGCTGCGGGTCCGCCACCCCGGTGACCGTCTCGAGCAGGCGGTGCTCGAGCCTGGCCCCGCCGGCGCTGGCGACCCGGAGGATCTCCTGGGTCTCCTCGGGCAGGCGCTGCACCCCGGCGAGCAACAGGTCGCGCAGGGACTCCGGCAAGTCGCAGAAAATCGTGCCGTCGGCGTCCATCAGGGCCTCGACGAACAGCGGATTTCCCTCGCTGCGCCGGTAGAACTGGTCGACCTGGCCCGGGGCCGGGTCGACCCCGCGCAGCTTGGCCATGAGCTCGGCGACCTCCCGCCGGGTCAGCCGGGACAGTTCCTGCCGCTGCACCCGGTCGAGCCGTTCGAGCTCGGCCAGCAGCGGCCGGAGCGGATGTGCCCGGTGCAGTTCGTCGGACCGGTACGTGACGACGATCATCAGGCTGGTGCCGGCGCTGAGGTTGCGCAGCAGGAAGGCGAGCAGGTCGCGGGTGGACCGGTCGGCCCAGTGCGCGTCCTCGATCACCAGCAGCAGCGGGCTGTCGGCGGCGAGCTTCTCCAGCAGGGTCAGGACCAGCTCGAACAGGCGGGCCTGGGCCTCGCCCGGCGAGGAGTTGCGGCCGTCGAGGTCGCCGAACTCCGGCAGCAGCCGGGACAGGCCCGAAGCCTTGCCGCCGACCAGCGAGGTCACCCCGTCGAGGCCGAGCTCGCGGATCAGCTGGCGCAGCACCGCGGTGAACGGGGCGAAGGGCAGGCCCTCGACGCCGAGTTCGAGGCAGCCGCCGACGAGCACCCGCGCGCCGTCGGCCCGGCCGCAGAACTCGCGGACCAGGCGGGTCTTGCCGACCCCGGCCTCACCGCCGACCAGCACTGCCCGGGGCGTGCCGGTACGCGCCGTGGCGTACACGGCGTCGAGGACGTCCAGCTCCGCCAGGCGACCGACCAGAACCGGGCTGACCACGCTGATGCTCACACCGCAAGAATGCCATCAAGATCCGACAAAACGAACAGGATTAGCCGCCGACCTGACGCGCTGCAGCCGCAGCCGCACCGCGCGTGGCCACCCCCAGTTTCGCCAGGATGTGGGACACGTGGACGGAGGCGGTCTTGGCCGAGATGCACAGCGCCTCGGCGATCTCCCGGTTGGACCGGCCCAACGCCAGCTGCTCGAGCACCTCGACCTCGCGCTGGGTCAACCCGCTCACCGGGCGCACCGTGAGCGCGTCCAGCAGTGGTCGGGCCCCCAGCTCGGCGGCGATGGCACGGGCCTGCCGGAGCCGTACGGCGCGCTCCACGCCCGCGCGTGTCTCGGCCGCCCGGATCAGGGCCTGGGCCTGCGGATAGGGATTGCTGAGC
>JBDSTJ010000164.1:0-9993 GCA_039928335.1 Streptosporangiaceae bacterium
GTGAGACTTCTTGCGCTACTTCACTGCGGCAGGTCAGCGATCCGAGCCCCTTACACCTCATTGGCCCTGACACCTCGACCTGCTCTCGCCCACAACCTTCGGGCACCTCAACTGCACCTACGTGGTCATGCATTTGCCTGTGGCGCCGGTCCTTCGGTGCGGTGGATCGATGACCCGAGCCCCTTGCAACTGCGCTGGCCCTGGCTGGCACCCTCGACCCACTCGTGCCCACAACCTCTGGGCACCGCTCCTGCGTTCCATCAACCCGGGCAGTTCGTCCTCTGCCTCGTTCGTGGACTTGTTTCTCTCTGACAACAAGAACACTACCCAGACTCCGCGCGAATGTCTACCTCGGGCACCACAGATTTCAGATTTTGCCGACGGCAGACTCTTGGTGTTCTCGGACGCACCCCAACAGTCGGGGGTCATGGCTGGTTCCACCCGCAGGGTGTCCGGCATGCCGGCGGACATCACCACAGAGTCGGCGTGGGTCAGCCGCACAATTCCGTTGGCGTGACTCAGATCGCGGTGCCGAGGTGCTCGGCGATGCCCTCCAGACACCATGTCCAGCCCTCGCGCAGGTGCTCGGCGGTCAGGGTGTCCGACAGGCCCTCGACCGTCAGCTCCAGCCGGGTCCCGCCCTCGACCGGCAGGAGCAACACCGTGCAGTGGGAACGCTCGGCCGTGTCCTCCCCCTCGGTGAGCACGTCGAACACGAGCCGCTCCACGGGCTCGAACACCTCGAAGGTCGCCCTCTCGCTGTAGGCGTCGCCGGCCGGGCGGGGCCCGAACTGCAGCCGGTAGCCCCCGCCCTCGCGGGCGTCGACCTCACAGGTCGACACGCGCCAGGCGGGGTCGGGGCAGGCCCAACGCTGCAGCAGGTCGGCACGGGTGAAGGCGGCCCAGACGCGCTCGGGCGGCGCGAGGTAGGTGCGCTCGAGGTCGAACGACAGGAGTGGGGTGAGGGTCATGTGTCCTCCAGAAGGATGCCGAGAGCCTCCAGCCGGGTTGACCAGAGCGCCTGGTGCTGTGCGGTCCATGCGGCCACGGCGAGGAGGGCGTCGTCGCGCAGCCGGCACTCGCGGACGCGGCCGCGCTTGACGGTCGTCACCAGACCCGCCTCCTCGAGCACGCGGAGGTGCTTGAGCACGGCGGGCAACGAGAGCGTCGTCGGCGCCGCGAGCTCACCGGCGGACGTCGGCCCGCAGGCGAGCCGCTCGACGATGGCCAGGCGGGTCGGGTCACCGAGCGCCGCGAACTGATAGTGAACCACGCGGTTCACTATTGCTGGTCGGCGGGTCTGCGTCAACCCGGTCCCCTGGCTCGTGAGCCGGCCCGTGGTGCCACGCGCTGCCCACGGGAACCAAGCGATAATCTCCTCGACAACGTCCTGGCCGCTCGCGCCGAGGGAGGCAAGGAAGGGCTGATCGCAGCCAGACAAGGCGACCGGATCCAGATCGCGGTAGCCCCACCCATTGCTTCTCCCGCAGTTCCGGACCAGCGTCCATGCGCACACTCCTTCTGTCGCGCACAGTCGTTCGAATGCAGTTCTCAGACCGGGATATTAGGGTAGTGGAGCGGCAGTACCGATTCCCCTTTGGCGTTCTTGAACTGAGCCTCTACATGTTATTATGATGGGCAATACCGTGGACCTTTCCCTTGGTGAGATTGCGATTATCGTGACCTTTTGTGGAATTGTCGTCGGCCTGCTCATCCTCGCAATCATCTGCCTTCTTCGGTTGGCGCGCAGGTGATAGAAGGTGGCTCGTCTCCCAAACGTTGGCCGGATAACTGATCTCTCTGGTGTGACCGGCGGGTGGCTGACCGCGCAGCGGACCGTCTCGGCGGCCTGCGGGTCGGTGAGCGTCGACCCCGGCACCGGCAGGCTGGTGTCCTCGCGGTCTTCCACGTGAGCAGATCGACGATTGCTCCGGCGGGTCATGGCGGGGAGCATTCGAGGCCAGGAGCTCTCCGGGTGGTGGGGACGCGTATCTGGTTGATGTCAGCGCAATAGTTCCGTGCCTTTGTGGTGGTCTCTTCCCAGGTCGCCGGGGTGCGGGTGCCAGGCCTGAAGGTGTTTCCGGGCCGGTGTCTTGACGGGTGTCGTGTCCCGTGTTCTCCTTCGATCGACACAGCCCACCGGTTCTCCCCGATCGACGGAGGCATCACTCCCAAAATGTTAGCGCAAACATTTCTCTCTGATCTTCCACCCACCCCACCCCTGTTGGGAAGAGGAGAACAATGGCAAGAATGACACGACTGCGGAGGGTCGCCCTGGCGGTGGCCGCCGCGGGTGCTCTGGTCACCGGAGCCCTCACGGGCTCTGGGACGTCGCAGGCGGCGACGTCCCAGAGTTGCGACATCTACGCCGTGGGCGGCACGCCCTGCGTCGCCGCGCACAGCACGACCCGCGCCCTGTACGGCTCCTACAACGGGTCGCTCTACCAGGTGCGCCGTGCCTCGGACAGCGCCACCCGTGACATCGGAGTCCTCGTCGCGGGCGGCTACGCCAACGCAGCCGCACAGGACTCGTTCTGCTCAGGAACCACCTGCGTCATCACGGTCATCTATGACCAGACCGGGCGGAACAACCGGCTCACCCAGGCACCCCCCGGCGGGTTCAACGGCCCGGCCGCAGGCGGGTACGACAACCTCGCGAACGCCACCGCTGCCCCGATCACCGTCAACGGCAACAAGGCGTACGGGGTGTTCGTCGCCGCCGGAACCGGCTACCGCAACAACAACACCAACGGGATCGCGACCGGCGACCAGCCGGAGGGCATGTACGCGATCTTCGACGGAACGCACTACAACGGCGGATGCTGCTTCGACTACGGCAACGCCGAGACCAACAGCCGTGACAACGGCAACGGCACGATGGAGGCCATCTACTTCGGCAACATCAAGGTCTGGGGCTACGGCTCGGGCAACGGCCCGTGGATCATGGCTGATCTGGAGAACGGCCTGTTCTCCGGTGTCAACGCGGGCTACAACGCCAACGACCCCACGATCAGCCACCGGTTCGTGACCGCGATCATCAAGGGCGAGCCGAATCACTGGGCGATCCGGGGCGGGAACTCCCAGACCGGTGGTCTGTCGACCTTCTACAACGGACCGCGGCCGAACGTCGCGGGCTACAACCCGATGAAGAAGGAGGGCGCGATCATCCTCGGCATCGGTGGTGACAACAGCAACGGGTCCGCCGGCACCTTCTACGAGGGCGTGATGACGTCCGGCTACCCGTCGGACGCCACCGAGAGCGCCGTGCAGGCCAACATCGTCGCTGCCGGGTACGCGCCCGGGTCGGGCGGCGGCACCGTGCTGACCCCCGGCTCGACCGTCTCGCTGAACGCCACCACCGGCTGCTGCACGACCCGGTACATCAGCCACTCGGGCGCCACCGTCACAACCGCGGCCGTCACCTCCTCGAGCTCGGCCACCGCCAAGGCCAACGCGTCCTGGATCGTCCGGGCAGGCCTGGCCAACAGCTCGTGCCGCTCGTTCGAGTCCAAGAACACGGCGGGCAGCTACCTACGCCACCAGAACTTCCAGGTATCGCTCCAGGCCAACGACGGCAGCTCGATCTTCGCCTCCGACGCGACCTTCTGCTCACACAGCGGGCTGAGCGGCCGGGGCAACTCCTTCGCCTCCTCCAACTACCCGACCCGCTACATCCGTCACTACAGCAACAACGTCTACATCGCGAGCAACGGCGGCTCGAACTCCTTCGACGCCACCGCCCTCTGGGCCGAGGACGCCAGCTGGGCCGTCACCGCGCCCTGGACCCCGTAACCCCACCAAGCAATGCCAGCGAGGTGACAGATTCCGTCATCTGTCACCTCGCTGGGTCCTGGAGGCCCCCGCCCGCCCGGCTCACCGCGAGCCCCGCCGCCGAACGGTCCCGGGCGGCAGGCCACACCGCACTCCTCGCGGCCTACGGCGTTCACGCGACCGCAGGGCAGCGGTGAGCGAGACAGATGGCTGATGTCGATCTGGGCGGGAGTCGTTCGTGTAGAGGTGAAAGACCGGTTTATCCAGGAGGACCTTCAGATGAGCAGAGTCGTTGTGGTCAACAACCTGACGCTCGACGGTGTGATGCAGGCACCGGCCCGGCCCGAGGAGGACCGCCGCGGCGACTTCGCGCACGGCGGTTGGGCGACGATGTCCAACAACGATCCGATTCTGGGGAGGGCGATGGGCGAACACATGGCCTCCTCCGGGTCCCTGCTGCTGGGGCGCCGCACCTATGAGGACTTCGCCGCGTTCTGGCCCCAGCAGAAGGACAACGTCTTCACCGAGGTGCTCAACAACGTCCAGAAGTACGTCGTGTCAAGGACACGGGCGGAGCCGCTGCCGTGGGTCAATTCCACGCTCCTCAAGGGCGATGCCGCCGAGGCGGTGGCCGAGCTCAAGCAACAGCCCGGAAAGGACATTGTGGTCATGGGCAGCGGAGACCTCCTCCAGACGCTGATCCGGCACGACCTCATCGACGAGTACATGCTTCTGATCCACCCGCTCGTCGTGGGGTCGGGGCACCGCCTGTTTCCCGACGGCGGTCCGTTCGCCGCCCTGCGGCTCGTGGACACCGTGTCGTCCACCACCGGCGTAGTGATCGCGACCTACCGACCGGCCTGAGGGAGGGGTCTGCCGGGGGATGCCAGGGCCTTCCTGCTCTGGGGCGGATTGCCGGAGCGGGCTCTGTGGTCAATCGGTGTGAGGAACAGCAGCGTTTCTGGCGGAAGATCGCTGAGGGGCTGTCGAGTGAGGATGCGAGCACCAGCCGAAGAATCCGGTGCCGCTGTGGACCTGACCACCGGAGACATTGTCGCACTCGGCCGCGGGTGCGACCTTGAGGTTCGATGTTCGAGGTCACAGGCCCCCTCCACACCGTGGAGGGGGCCCTTCTTCTGACCCGGGTGTCACAGGGCTCGTCCATCGCCCTGGCGGAGACCTGGGCAGCGGTGACCTCAGGTCAGGGTCGGCAGATCAGGTCGGTCGCGGGGAGGGATCCGGTGGCCAGGTAGGCGTTGACCTTGGCGTCCACGCAGAGGTTGCCGTATTCGCCGTAGATCCCGTGGCCGGTGCTGCCGCGCAGGGTGAGCAGGCGGGAGCCGGTCAGCGCCTGGTGCATGGCCTTGCTGCCCTCGTAGGTGGTGGCAGTGTCACCGGTGGTGGACACGATCAATGCGGGGGTGGGGTTGCCTATGCGGGTGGGGCGCTCGCGTGGGTGGACCGGCCAGAAGGCGCAGGGCCAGATGTTGTTCTTGAGGGGGCCCAAGAGTGGGTGGAGCGCGCGGCTGCGTTGGATGTCGTTCCAGTAGGTGGCGGGGTCGTGCGGGGCTGCGCGGTCGCCGCAGGTGATGGCGGCAGCCGGGCTGGCCAGCGGGGAGCCGGCGCTGGTCAGGATGAAGGTGAGGAGTCCGTTGAGTTCGAGGCCGGGGTCGGCCGGGCGGTGGTGCGCGGCCTCGTTCAGCGTCCGGACGGTGGAGGCGAACTGCGCACGGGCTGCGGGGCGGTCGTCGCCGGAGCCGGCGGACAGGAGGTACGGGACCACCTGGTCGTCGACCCTGTACGGTCCGACGCGCAGCGGGCGGTCCTGAGCGGCGGCGGCGATGGCGTTCACGGTGGCGAGCACGCGGATGGGGGTGGTGCCGAAGCCGTAGGTACCGTGACGTTCGGCGGCCCAGGAAGCCCACCCGCGTAGCGCGCGTTCTGCCTCGTCCTCGGTGCCCTGCGTCGCTCTGGGGCCCCAGGTGCGCGGGTCGCCCGCACTGTCCAGGACCACGCGGTCGGTGCGGCCGGGGAACATCTGGGTGTAGACCGCGCCCAGGTAGCTGCCGTAGGAGTAGCCGAGGAAGGAGATCCGGCGCTCCCCGAGGACGCGGCGCACGAGGTCGATGTCGCGGGCTGTGTCGCGCGTGTTGGCGTAGGGGAGAACATCGGCGTGGCGCCGGGCGCAGCGCTCGGCGAGGTCTCGCTGCACCGCCACCTGGTGATCGAACCGGGCGCGGGTCGGGCCGGCCGAGCGGAGCCACAGGCCGATGGGCCAGTCGCAGTCGAGCGGCGTGCTGCGCCCGACGAAGCGCGGGTCCAAGCCGACGAGGTCGTACCGGGTGGCGACGTCCTTCATGGCCGCGCGTGTCTGCAGGGGCATGCCCAGTGTGCTCTCGCCGGGGCCGCCGCTGTTGAGAACCAGGGTGCCGATGCGATGGGCGCGGTCCGTGGCGGGGAGGCGGGACAGCGCCAGCTTGATGGTGCGGCCGCCGGGCTGGGAATGGTCGAGCGGGACAGCGAGTTCCGTGCACTGTGCGCCTGCCCGGTCGAGCTCCCCGCCGAGGGCGTCGTCGGCGCCCTGGGAGCAGGGCTGCCAGCCGAGCGGTGGGGGCGGGCCGCCGTCGGCTCTGTCCAGGAGCCCAAGGGCGGCGGTCAGGGCGGTCACGGCGGTCAGGGCGAGGGCCGGGACCAGGCGTCTGCGGGTCCGCGCGGATGTCGGTTTCATGGTCGAGGACGCTATTCAGGCCGGACGCCCGGCACGATACAGCCTGCTGTAGTGCCCACCGGGGACCGGTGACGGACAATGATCTCCATACCGGCGTCACGAGGAGGTAGGCATGCGGAACCGTCCGTTCTCCAGCTGGGCCTACCTCCTGGGCACGCTCGGCACCGCCGTGGCCACGGCGCTCGCGTTGCCGGTGCTGCTCGCGCCGCCGGCGGCGCGGGGCTGGGCGAACTGGCACCGTCAGCGGGCCGGCAGGCTGCTCGGCATTCCGGCCGGTGGACGGCCGGCCGGGTGGCGGGACTTCACCTCGGCGCTCGCCCACGTCGCGGTCGGGTTCCCGTTCGGGCTGGTCGCCCTGCTGTGCCTGGGCAACATCCTGGTCGCCGCAGTGGCATTGCCGTTCTGGTGGGCCTTCCCCGCCGACGTGCGTCCCACCCTGTTCTCCGTTCTCGATGTCCATGTCGGTGACTGGGCGACCGCGCTGGTCATGGGCTCCGTTCAGATCGCCGTCCTCGGTGCGGCGGCCTGGTGGGTGCTTCCGATGCTGGCGAGACTCCACGCGCGGCTGTGCCTGGCGGTGCTCGCACAGTCGGCCCACGAGCGGCTCACCGAGCGGGTCGACGTGCTGACCAGGAGCCGGGTCGGCGTGGTCGACGCCCACGGCGCGGAGCTCCAGCGGATCGAACGCGATCTGCACGACGGGACGCAGGCGCGCTTGGTGGCCATCGCCATGCAACTGGGCATCGCCCGGGAGTCTCTCGCCGACGACCCGGACACGGTGGCGACGCTGCTCCGGCAGGCACACGAGACGACTGAGGAGGCGATGGTCGAGCTCCGCGCGGTGCTCCAGACGATCTACCCGCCGATCCTCGCCGACCGTGGACTCGACGGGGCGCTGACGGCGCTGGCCGCCCGGTCGAGCGTGCCGGTCCACCTTGAGTTCGCCGCCCTGGCCGCGCTCCCGGCGACGGTGGAGGCGGTGGCCTACTACGTGGTTGCCGAGGCGCTGACGAACATGGCCAAGCACGCCGCCGCCACCCGGGCGGCCGTCCGCGTCGAGCGCGCCGACGACGTGCTGTGCCTCGAGGTCACCGACGACGGAAGGGGCGGTGCCGACGAGGCGCGCGGCACCGGGATCGCCGGGATACGCCGGCGGGTCGCCGCCCTGGACGGCGCCGTCCGCCTCGACAGTCCACCGGGCGGCCCCACCACGCTCGTCGTCCATGTGCCGTGCGCACAGTAATCGTCGGGAGTTCAAGTGCGGGTGGTGATAGCCGAGGACAACGTTCTGCTGTCCAGCGGCCTGGAGTTGCTGCTGGCGGCGAAGGGCTGCGACGTCGTGGCGGTCGTCCGCGACGGTGAGGCGTTTGTCGGCGCCGTCGCCGGGCACCGCCCCGACATCGCCATCGTCGATGTCCGACTGCCACCGTCGTTCCGCGACGAGGGAATTCACGCCGCGCTGCGGGCCCGCCGTGAGCACGGCGCGCTGCCGATCCTGGTGCTGTCGCAGTATGTCGAGCGCGAGTACGCCGGCGAGCTCCTCTCCGACGGGCGAGGCGGCATCGGATACCTCCTGAAGGATCGCATCG
Organism: Streptosporangiaceae bacterium; assembly: GCA_039928335.1. Taxonomy (GTDB): domain Bacteria; phylum Actinomycetota; class Actinomycetes; order Streptosporangiales; family Streptosporangiaceae; genus Actinocorallia. The sequence goes on from JBDSTJ010000164.1 coordinate 8,089, forward strand.
GCCGGGTGGCTGAGTTCGTCGACGCCCTGCGCCGCGTCGCAGCCGGCGGCACCGCCATGGATCCCGAAGTGGTCGCCCAACTCCTCGTGCGCCGCGCCGGCGACCCCCTGGACACCCTCACGTCCCGCGAGCGAGAGTCACTCGCCCTCATGGCGCAGGGCCACGACAATGCCACCATCGCCGAGCGGATGCGCATCTCCGACAATGCCGTCCACAAACACATCGGCAACATCTTCGCCAAGCTCGGCCTGGCACCGGACGACTCCGGTCACCGCCGGGTGCAGGCAGTGCTCGCCTATCTGGACGGTACGCCCCGGACGGTCGGGCCCGGGAACCCACGCTGATCCGCAGCCGCGGGCGCTACGACCGCGACTGTCGGGCACCCCCTCGCCAGCTGGTGAGCTGCGCCTCAAGTTCTGCGGGCCCGTACTGGTCTTCGCTATCCTCTGAGGCTCGACCGGCATCTGCTTTAAGGGACGTTGTGAATTCTGAGACGGTGGCCGCGCGCCACGAACAGGCCCGCCAGGACTACGAAGCCCTCAAGGGCCGTGGGCTCAAGCTGGACCTGACCCGTGGCAAGCCCTCGCCGGACCAGCTCGACCTGGCCAACGGGCTGTTGACCCTGCCGGGCGAGGGCGTCTACAGGTCCGCTGACGGGACCGACCTGCGCAACTACGGTGGCCTGACCGGCATTCTGGAGCTTCGCGAGCTGTTCAGCCGTGCGCTGCAGGTTCCGGTCGCGCAGCTGCTGGCGCTCGGCAACGCGAGCCTGGCAGTGATGCACGACACGGTCGTACATGCCCTGCTCAGCGTGGTTCCCGGCGGCGAGAGGCGTTGGGTGGAGGAGCCCCGGGTCGCCTTCCTGTGTCCGGTTCCGGGGTATGACCGGCATTTCTCGCTGTGCGAGCGGTTCGGGATCGAACTGATCCCGGTGCCGATGACCGAGGACGGCCCGGACCTGGACGTCGTCGAGCGTCTCGTGGCCGAGGACTCGGGGATCAAGGGCATCTGGTGTGTGCCCAAGTACAGCAACCCGACCGGGGTCTCCTACTCCGACGAGGTCGTCCGCCGCCTGGCCTCGATGACCACAGCCGCGCCCGATTTCCGGATCTTCTGGGACAACGCGTATGCGGTGCACCACCTGACGGACAAGCCCGTCGAGATCGCCGATGTCCTCGAGGCCTGTGCGGCCGCGGGCAACCCCGACCGGGTCTTCGTCTTCGGCTCCACCTCGAAGATCACGCACGCGGGCACCGGCGTGGCCTTCTTTGGCTCCTCGCCTGTGAACGTCGCCTGGTACCTCCGCCACCTGAGTATGAGCACCATCGGCCCCGACAAGATCAATCAGCTGCGCCACATCGCGTTCCTCAAGGACGAGGCCGGCCTGGCCGAGCACATGAGCGCCCACGCCGCGCTGCTCCGTCCGAAGTTCGAGGCGGTCGACCGGATCCTCACCGAGGAGCTCGGCGACACCGACCTGGCAACCTGGACCAAGCCCGCCGGTGGCTACTTCGTCTCGCTCGACGTGCCGGATGGCTGCGCCAAGCGCGTCGGCCAGCTCGCCAAGGAGGCCGGTATCGCGCTGACCCCCGCCGGGGCCACGCACCCTTACGGCAACGACCCGCAGGACCGTACGATCCGTATCGCGCCGACCTTCCCGGTCCTTGCGGAACTCGAACTGGCCATCGCCGGCCTGGCCACCTGCGTCCGCCTCGCCGGCTACGAGAAGCAACTCGGCTGACGCCCCACCAGGCCGGTGCGCCGCCGAACGCTCCGCACCCTGGGAAGGGTCTCGAAGAGATGGGGACGCAGCCGAATCAGCAGGCGGTGACCCCTGGCGGCCGCTGGGAGCGGCCGCCAGGGGTGTGTTCAGCGCTTCCAGAAGGGGTGCTTTGCGGGTGATCC
>JBDSTJ010000165.1:0-2515 GCA_039928335.1 Streptosporangiaceae bacterium
GCGACCTGCCGCGCAAGAACTGCTGGACGATCGCCGAGCATGCGGGTGACCGGTCGCCGGGCAAGATGCAGCATCTGCTGGAACGGGCCCGTTGGGACACCCTTGCGGCGATGGCCGTGGTCCGCGGTCCTACTGATTCTGGGTGTCTCCGTGACCGCGGTCATGTCGATCATGGGCTGGTCGAGCGCGTCCATGCTCCGGCGGTACCAGCACGTGGCCGACTCGATCCGCAGGGAGGTCGCCAGCCAGGTTTCAGGGCTGCTCTGGGATACCGAAGACCTAGCCAAGGCGAAGGGGAAGAAGAAAAAAGCCAAGCAGGGCAAGAAGGAGAAGAAGAAGGCCGGATAGCGGCCCCCAGCTGGGCCGCAAAGGCCAACTGAGACCACAACTGAGACCACAGACGACGAAGCCCCGGTTCCCAATGGGACCGGGGCTTGCGTTTTGCCTGGTCAGGCGAGCGGAGGATACGAGATTCGAACTCGTGAGGGGTTGCCCCCAACACGCTTTCCAAGCGTGCGCCCTAGGCCACTAGGCGAATCCTCCGTCGAGAAGCTTACCGGTTGTCGGGGATGCTGCGTACCTCGATGACGTCCTTGAGGGGCAGGGCCTCGTAGATGTGCGGGAACAGGTGCTCTTCGCCGTCCACGAGGGCGGGTTCGAAGCGGACGTCGAGGTGGCGGGGGTCGATCACGAGGAGGACCAGGTCGGTGGCTCCCTGGTAGTAGCGGGAGAGCACGCCGGTGACCTGGTCGTCGGTGGAGCAGGCGTGGATGAAGCCCTGTTCGGCGAGCGTGGTGCCGACCGTGGACATCGTGTAGGGGGTGGCCGGGGTGACGGTTTCCCAGGTGGAACGCTCGGCGATATGGAAGATGTGGGACATGGCCAGAGAGGGTACGTGACACGGGATGGGATGCCATAGACTTGGGGCCAGCCCCTCGCATGGCGGCATCTTGTGAACCTCCCCAGGGCCGGAAGGCAGCAAGGATAAGCAGGCTCTACCGGGTGTGCGAGGGGCCTTTTGCTTTTCCAAGCCCCGGGGATAGTCGATGAGTCTGGCTCTGTACCGCAAGTACCGGCCTGCGACGTTTGCCGAGCTCAAGGGCCAGGAGCACGTCGCTGAGCCCCTCCAGCAGGCGCTCCGCAACGGTCGGGTCAACCACGCGTACCTGTTCAGCGGGCCGCGGGGGTGCGGCAAGACCTCGAGCGCCCGGATTCTGGCGAGATCGTTGAATTGCGAGCAGGGGCCGACGCCGGATCCGTGTGGCGTGTGCGACTCGTGTGTCGCCCTGGGGCCGGGAGGGTCCGGCAGCCTCGACGTGATCGAGATCGACGCGGCGTCGCACGGTGGTGTGGACGACGCGCGGGATCTACGGGAGCGGGCCTTCTTCGCGCCGGTGTCGTCGCGGTTCAAGATTTACATCATCGACGAGGCGCACATGGTCACCCGGGAGGGGTTCAACGCCCTTCTCAAGCTGGTCGAGGAGCCGCCGCCGCACCTCAAGTTCGTGTTCGCGACGACCGAGCCCGAGAAGGTCATCGGGACGATCCGGTCGCGGACCCACCACTACCCGTTCCGGCTGATCCCGCCGAAGGTCCTCCAGGAACTGCTCGAGGAGATCCTCGGGTCTGAGAGCGTGCCGTTCGAGCCGGCGGCGCTGCCCCTGGTCGTACGGGCCGGGGCCGGGTCCGCGCGGGACTCGCTGTCGATCCTCGACCAGCTCCTCGCCGGGTCGGACGAGGCCGGGATCACCTATGCGCGGGCGGTCTCGCTGCTGGGGTTCACCGACTCGGCGCTGCTCGACGACGTGATCGACGCGTTCGCAGCCAGGGACGGCGCGGGGGTGTTCGCCTCGATCGACCGGATCGTGGAGAGCGGGCAGGACCCGCGCAGGTTCACCGCCGATCTGCTCGGCAGGTTCCGCGACTTGGTGATCCTTTCGAACGTGCCCGAGGCGACCAGAACGGGGCTCATCAGCGGGCCGGCCGACGAGCTGGAACGGATGGTCAAGCAGTCCACCGCGATGGGGGCCGGGGAGCTCACCCGCGCCGCGGACCTGCTCAACACGGGGTTGACCGAGATGCGCGGGGCGACCTCGCCCCGGCTGCTGCTGGAGCTGATCTGCGGCCGGATCCTGCTGCCGTCGGCCTACGGCGACGAGTCCGCGCTGTTGGCCCGGCTGGACCGCCTGGAGAAGGGCGGCTTCGTGCCGGCCCAGTCCTCGGACGTGCGCTCCGCTCCCGCCGCGCCGGCGGTCTCGCACGCCCCCGCCCAGCCAGTACACCAGGCGCCCGCCGCGCATCAGGGACCCGCAGGTAGTCAGGCCCCGCCTGCGCACCAGATGTCCGGCGGTGCCCAGACGCCTGCCGCCTACCCGGCACCCGGCGGGCAGCGGGGGCCCGGAAACCAGGGCTCGCCTGGGACGCAGGGAGTACCGGCGGGACGGGCCGGGCAGCAGGCACCCGGTCACCAGGGCTCCCAGCCGGGGACCGGGCAGCCGGGGGCGGGACAGCGCGA
>JBDSTJ010000166.1:0-4673 GCA_039928335.1 Streptosporangiaceae bacterium
GCGACCTGCCGCGCAAGAACTGCTGGACGATCGCCGAGCATGCGGGTGACCGGTCGCCGGGCAAGATGCAGCATCTGCTGGAACGGGCCCGTTGGGACACCCTTGCGGCGATGGCCGTGGTCCGCGGGTTCATCTGTGAGCAGTTGGACGACGGGGACGCGGTGGCGATCCTGGATGAGTCCGGGCAGGAGAAGAAGGGCACCTCGACCGTCGGGGTGAAACGGCAGTACGTCGGGTGCGCGGGCCGGATCTCGAACGCGATCAACGTCGTGTACTGCAGTTTCGCGACCAGTTCCGGGCACGCGCTGGTGGGCGCCCGCCCGTATCTGCCGGCCGAGTGGGCAGGCGACGAGGTCCGTAGGCGACGGGCAGGCGTGCCGGACGGGGTGGTGTTCGCGACGAAGCCCGAGCTGGGCCGGCACATCCTGGCCGATCTGCATGCTGAGGGACGCCTGCCCGGCTGGGTCACCGGCGACGAGGTCTACGGGCGCGACCCCGGGCTGCGAACCTGGCTGGAGGATCCGCAGGTCAACACCGGTTACGTGCTGGCGATCTCCAAATCCACCCGCATCTGCCTGGCCACCAACACCACGGCGCGGGCCGACAGCGTCCTGAAGAGCCTGATCGCCTCCGACTGGACGATCGCCTCATGCGGGACCGGGTCCAAAGGCGAACGCCGTTACTCCTGGGCGTGGTTCGGCACCGCCGACCCGCGACGGCATCTGCTGATCCGCCGTAGCCTTACCGCGAACGACAAAGGCATCCGTGAGCTGGCCTTCTACCTGTGCTTCGCCCCCGAGGGACGGCCCGTGACCCTCCAGATCCTCATCAAGATCGCAGGGAGGCGCTGGCCCGTGGAAGAGGACTTTCAGGTCGGCAAGGACGCGTTCGGGCTCGACCACTCCCAGGTCCGTACCTACCCGGCGCTGCTCCGGCATCTCGTGCTGACCATGGCCGCCCTGGCCGTCTGCGCGGTCACCGCCGCGAAAACCCGAACCACCAGCACCCAGGCACCACCACCGACGAGTCGCCACGACCAGCCACCCACCGACCCCGGCCTCATCCCGCTGACCGTCGCCGAGATAAAACGCCTGGTCAACCTCCTCGACCGCCACCGGCACAGCCTCGAACACCACCTGCACCGGCACATCTGGCGACGCCGCCACCAAGCCCGCGCCGCCTGGTTCCACCAACGAACCCGCCTCAGCCGCCAATGACCAAATCGCGTTCTACGACTGCCGTACTAGACTGCAAACAATTCTTTGCAAAAGCTTCTTCGCGAAGAACTGTTCGTGGTGGCCCTCGTTGTCGGTCTTGAGATCGGCGGATGCGGTGGAACCCCGGGTCGCTAAAGGGCGGCTTCGAGCTTGGCGAGCTGGGCCTCGTAGATCTTCTTGAGGCCGCCGGGGGCGAAGATCCGCTCGAAGAACCCGCCGACACCGCTCGCGCCGTCCCACGTCGTCGTGACCGTGACGGTGCTTTCCGCGCCGGCCGGGGCGACCGTCCAGGTGGTGACCATGCTGGAGTTGGCGTCGGTCTCGACGAGGGTGTCCTCGCGTGGTGCGGTGACCGTGAGGAGGCAGTCGCGGACGCGCTTGCTGGTCGCCGCCAGCTTCCAGTGCACGACCGTGCCCTCGCCCCTGCCGCCCTCGCGCACCTGGTATTCGCTGAAGTGCTCGGTGAGGATCGCGGCACGAGTGCCGTCGTAGTCGCCGAGTGCGGCGAGCACCCGGTCCGCGGAAGCACTGATCGTCTGTGTAGCCGAAGCCGTGACCTTACCCATGCGACCCATTGTGGCCTACCCGCTCCCGCGTCTAGACCGTAATGATCTCGACGCCCAGGACACCGAGCCGGTCCAGTTCGGTGGGGTCGGCACCGGTGTCGGTGATCAGGGTCTGCACGTCCCTGATCTCGGCGATCCGGGAGAAGGCTCGCCGGCCGACCTTCGAGCCGTCGGTGAGGACGACGACCCGGCCGGTCGTGCGCATCAGGCAGTGGTCGGTCTGCGCCTCGACCTCGTTGTGGGTGCTGATCCCGCCGGTCGCCTCGATGCCGTCGACGCCGAGGAAGACCAGGTCGAGGTTGATCCCGGCCAGGGCCCGGTCGGCGATCGGGCCGACAAGTTCGTAGGATTGGGGCCGGACGCTGCCGCCGGTCACCACCAGGTCGATGGTCGAGCGCACCGACAGGTCGCTCGCGATGTTGAGGGCGTTGGTGACGACCTTGAGCGGTCGGCCGGCGGCGGCCAGCAGGTGCGCCAGTTCGGTGGTCGTGGTGCCACCACCCAGCCCGACCGAGTGGATCGTGTCGGTGACGAGCGCGGCGGCGGCTCGGGCGATCCGCAGCTTCTCCTGCTGGTGACGGCCGGCCCGGTAGCGCATCGGCAGTTCGTAGATGACCTCGGCGGACACCGCGCCGCCGTGGGTGCGCTTGAGCAACTGCTGCTCTTGGAGTGCCTGGAGGTCGCGCCTGATGGAGGCGGGGGAGGCCCGCAGTGTCTCCGACAGCTCGGTCACCGACACGGAGCCGTGCTGGGCGAGGTGGTCGAGGATCAGTCCCAGCCGGTCCTGTTGACGCATGCGCTCATCATAGAGCGCGGAATTCGCGCGGTACCGAGCGGTTCGCGGCCGTCTGTGCAGCCGCACTGCTCGCCCTGACCGGCCTGGGCGGCTCCGTGGGGCGAATCCGGGGGTGAGGGGTCCGCCCGGGGCGAACTGGAAGGTCGGTCTGTGCGCCGCCACACGCAGCCGGTCGTTTAGGTCCCTGCTGGAGGGCAGAACGACTGAAATCGTTCGGCGCAGTTCAGGGAGAGGTTCAGATGACCACCGACAGGCCGCAGCCAGGCGCTCCCTCGAAGAGCACGGCCAAGGACCGGTTGCGCACGGTCGCGGTCCGGGCCAGACAGGCCGCCGCGGACCCCGAGGTCCGGCGCGGTGCCGCAGCGGCGGCGAGCGCTGCCGCCACAGCCCTGACGGTCCTGGTACAGCGCCGCCGCAACCTGCCACAGACCCGGTGGCAGCGGGCTCTGACCACCGCTCAGAAGGCCGCGGTGATCGCAGCGGACCGGGCCGCCACCGTGGTGCCGGCTCAGGCCCAGCAGGTCGCCAACGCGCCACGCGCGCAGGGCGCGGGCGCGGTGGCCGCACTGCTGCTCGCAGCCAAGGCCTTCCGCCGCCACCAGGACTCCCGCAAGTCCCACACCGACTGACGAGGCCGACTGCCCTCAGTCCGAGACCAGGGCCAGCAGCTTGGTGACGGTGTTCCAGTTGCGGCCGGTGGTGGGCATCGCCAGGCGCTTGCCGAGGTGGGTGACGAGTTTGGCGTTCTGCATGCCCTCAGGGTGGTAAACGTAGATCTCCCGCTCGCCCGCGATCATCTCCTCGGGCTGGAAGGCCTCGGTGTCGATCGCGTCGAGGAGCTCCTTGGCCGGGACTTCGTGCAGGAACAGAACCAGGAACTTCTGGGGATCCCGGACCTCCATCGGGTTGTCCTCGACCACGGCGCGCAGTTCGTCGGCGGACCGCACGAGTGTCCGGATCGTGAGCCCGAACCGCTCGGTGATCGCTGCCTCAACGGCGGTGGCGATCTGCCCGGCGGTCCGTCCGGGCGCGGCGAACACCGCGTTGCCGCTCTGCAGCAGGGTGCTGACGTCGGTGTAACCGAGCCCGGACAGGACCTCGCGCAGGTCGGCCATCGGGACCTTGTTGTGGCCGCCGACATTGATTCCGCGCAGGAGCGCCACATATTTCGTCACGCCCCCAGCCTACGGACGTTCACCGGTCAGGGCTCCCCCGAGTGAGTGTGGGCGATGGTCACGGTCAGGGACTGGTCATGCCCCGGTTTCTCGGAGGCCATCGCCACTCGGTAGCGATTGCCCTGGGTGACGAAGGGGAACATTAAGGAGGGAAAGGGGGCCATCGTGCGTGGTGTCGCTGTGCTTGCGCTTGTTGTCGTCCTCGCGGGGTGTGGGAGCGTGGAGGACGTACAGAACGTGATCATCGACGGCTACAAGACCGGTTCGGTCAAGGCTCTGGGCCAGCAGGCGATCACCCGGGAGGCCGGGGTCAGGCTCAGCGGCGATCTCGACTGCGCGATCCCCGACAAGCCCGGAAAGGACGGCTCCCTGCCGGTGCGGTGCACCGGCAGGACGACTGGCGGCGAGCAGGTGACCTTCGTCGGCACGGCGACCGGCGTGAACTACCGGGGCCCGGGTGCCGTCTCGGCCGTCGGAGTGTTCACCGCGACCATCGGCGGCAAGCAGGTCTTCCGCAGGACCTGCCTGGGGGAGTGCTAGCCAAGACCAGATTCGGCGGCTTCCACCTGGCGGATCCATTCGGACTTGCTCGCCCGCCATGCTTCGTCATCCACGCCCCGGCGCCAGTAGCCGGAGATCGACAGCTGGTCCAGGGGCAGCCCGCGTTCGACCCGCAGGTGGCGCCGGAGCTCCTTCACGAAGCCCGCCTCGCCGTGGACGAAGGCGTGCACGGCGCCGGGCGGGAACTCGAGGTTCTTGACGGCCGGTATGAGCAGCTCGCCCGGCAGAGCGCCCCGGCGGTGCAGCCAGGTGATCTCGGCCTTGCCGGCGGTTTCGAGCAACTGCTCGTCCTCCGGGCCCTCGACCTCGAGGAACACGTGCACAGGTGTGTCGGCGGGGATGCGCTCCAGCGCCACGG
>JBDSTJ010000167.1:0-6272 GCA_039928335.1 Streptosporangiaceae bacterium
CAGCCGCTGGCCCGCCGGGTCCGGATCGGCCGTACCGAATGCATCAACGTGGGGCATTTCCGGGCCACCGGGGTTCCGTACGTCCTGACCGTATGACGGTAATCTCGCGGAACAGGCCCGAAGCCGACGGGGAGTCATGGCGGACCGCACCAGCTCGACGATCAAGATCAACGCGGCAAGGAGCGCGATCATGGAAGTGATCGCCGACTATCCCGCGTATCCGACCTGGGCGGACGGGATCAAGTCCGCCGAGGTGTTGAGGGCCCACGCCGACGGCCGGCCCGAAGTCGTCCGGATCACCCTGTCCTCCGGCCCGATCAGCGACACCTACAGTGTCCGCTGCGTCTGGTCCGGCGACGACGAACTGCGCTGGGACCTGGCCGAGGCGGGCTCGGTCGTGACCGGGATGAAGGGCAGCTATGTCCTCGCCGAAGTGTCGCAGGCGCTGACCGAGGTCACCTATGAGCTGGCCGTGGACGTGAAGATTCCGATGATCGGTATGTTCAAGCGGAAGGCGGAGAAGATAATCATCGACGCCGCCCTGAAGGGTCTCAAACGGCACGTCGAGAAGCCGGCCTAGTTCTTCTGTCCGATACCTGCGGGTAACTGGGTGAGCACGGTACGGTAATCCGCCGACACAAGGTGATGATGAGCGTATGACCGATCAGCCGGGATACGTCCTCGATGAGGCCTTCAAGCTCCTCGAGACGGTCCGCCGCCGCATGCAGAACGAACCGAAATCCGACGACGTGTGGAGCCAGGCGACACGTGAACCGCGCATCACCGGCTCCTGCCCGCACGGATGCCCGGCCTGCCGTGCATATGAGCATTACGGCGCCTCCGGTCCCGACGTCCTCAGCCACGTGGTCGACGCAGGCCAGTCTCTTTTCGCAGCCTTCCAGGACGTACTGGCGGGGTATGAACGCTCGCGTACGGAGAAGCCTGCTGGAACGAGCCAGGCAGACCAGGGGCCGATGGACATCGGCTGACCGTGTGACCCGGGCGTCGGGAACCGCTCGGCAGAAACAGGAGGATTCGTCATGTCGTTGACCATCGGTGTGGACGTAGGCGGCACGAAGGTCGCCGCGGGAGTGGTCGACGAGCAGGGCCGGATCCTCGAGAAGGTGCGCAGGCCCACGCCCTCCACCAATCCGAAGGAGACCGCCGAGGTCATCGCCGAGGTGGTCGACCTGCTCAAGGGCAAGTTCGAGAACGTCGTCGCGGTCGGCCTCGGAGCCGCGGGCTTCGTCGACGAGAGCAGGTCCACGGTCCTGTTCGCACCGAACCTGGCCTGGCGGGACGAGCCGATCAAGGACAAGGTCGAGAGCCGGGTCGGGCTGCCCGTGGTGGTCGAGAACGACGCCAACGCGATGGCGTGGGGCGAGGCGCGGTTCGGCGCGGGCCGCGGCGAGGCCTATCTGGTCTGCATCACCCTCGGCACCGGCATCGGCGGCGGCATCATCAGCGACGGCAAGCTGTTTCGGGGCCGGTTCGGGATCGGGGCCGAGTTCGGCCACGTCCGGGTCGTGCCGGACGGAAGGCGCTGCGGCTGCGGCAACCGGGGCTGCTGGGAGCAGTACGCCAGCGGCAACGCCCTCGCGCACGAGGCCCGCGACCTGGCCCGGGTCGAGCCGTTCCGGGCGTCCCGGATGTTCGAGCTCGGTGACGGCACCGTCGAGGGCATCACCGGGCTCGTGGTCACCCAGGCTGCCCGCGAGGGCGACGCTGCCGCGCTGGAGTGCTTCGCGCTGGTCGCCGAGTGGACAGGGCAGGGCATGGCCGACCTGGCCGCGACCCTTGACCCGGGCGCGTTCATCATCGGTGGCGGGCTGTCGGCGGCGAGCGACCTGCTCCTGGAGCCCGTCAAGAAGGCGTTCGCCGCTCATGTGACCGGCCGGGGCCACCGCACCCTCGCCGATGTCCGGATCGCCGAACTCGGCCCCGACGCGGGAATCGTCGGCGCCGCTGATCTGGCGCGCACTTGATCAGGCTGCTCAGCTACAACATCCGGGCGCTGCACGACGATCCGGTGGCGGTGGCCCGGGTGATCCGGGCATGCCGGCCGGACATCGTGTGCCTGCAGGAGGTGCCTCGGTTCTGGGGCTGGCGGGCCCAGCGCGACCGGCTGGCCGGCGAGTGCGGGCTGGTGGTCGCCTCGAGCCGCCGCTCGGCCGGGCTGGCGGTGCTGGTCCGGCCACAGGTGCGGGTCGCGCACTCCTCCTACTCGATGCTCACCTGGTCGCCGCCGCTGCACCGCCGGGCCCTGGCCCTGGCGGTCGTGGAACTCTCCGGAGTCCGGCTCGTGGTGGCGAGCACTCATCTTGACCTGGCCGCGGGTCCCCGGCTCCGGCATGTCAAGGAGTTCCTGCCGGTCCTGGCAGCGGCCAGGGTCGATTTCCGGGCACCGGTCGTGCTGGCCGGGGACTTCAACGAGGAACCCGGGGGGGCGTCCTGGACCCTGCTGTCCCGGACGTTCCAGGACGCCTACGCCGTCGCTCCCGCTGGTCAGGAGCTCACCTTCAGTGCCGCCAACCCGAGGGAGCGGATCGATGCGGTCTTCCTCGACCGCGAGCTCAGGGTCGTGGGCTGCGGGGTGCCCGACGATCCGGCCGGGGACTTCCCGCTGGCCACCGATCATCGTCCGCTGCTCGCGGAGTTTGACCGCGAGCTGACCGCAGGACCCTGACCGCGGTCAGTGAAGAAACTGTTACCTGCCCAAGGTTCGAGGAATTGCCCTGGGTTGCGGGGAATGGGGCTAAAGTCCGGCTTTGACCTTGACTTCAGCTGCGGAGGCCCCCGGTGAGCGTGTTCGGAGTCGACTATGCCTGGGGACGACCCGGTGTCCCGGCGCTGAAACGGGCGGGCGTCAAGTTCGCCTGCCGCTACCTCTCCCATGACACCACCGGCAAGAACCTGGACCGCGAGGAGGCCCGGCAGTTGTCGGACGGCGGGATCTGGATCGTCGTGATCTGGGAGACCACCGCCGGTCGCGCGCTGGCCGGGCGGGCCGCGGGCGTCGCCGACGCGACCGCCGCCGAGAAACAGGCCAAGGCCCTCGGCCAGCCGGCCGGACGACCCATCTTCTTCGCCGTGGACTTCGACGCCGCGCCCGGCCAGCAGGACGAGATCCACGCCTATCTGGACGGGGCCGCCAGTGTGCTGGGCCGCGACCGGATCGGGCTCTACGCCGGTTACGGGCCGATCAAGCGGGCGTTCGACGCCAAGAAGATCGCCTACGGCTGGCAGACCTATGGCTGGTCGGGCGGCCGCTGGGACACCCGGGCGCTCCTGCAGCAGTACTCCAACGACCAGAAGATCAACGGTGTCGGGCTCGACTATGACCGGGCCCTCGGCGCCGACTACGGCCAGTGGCGCATCGGCGTCACTCCAGCGGAGGACGAAACCTTGAAGATCGTTATTAATCTGGGCAGTAGCAAGGCCGTCACGGTCGAACCCGGTAAGCGCGTCTCGATCAAATTCGACAAGGAGTACAGCGACCCCCAGGGAATCCACAAGGACGGGAGCTATCCCGACTGGCTCCCCGAGACCTCGGCCTTCCACGTGGCCACGCTGACCTTGATCGCCGAGGGGATCGCCGATGGCGAGAAGCTCAAGATGATCATCAGCGAGTACGAGCGGGACAGCAGCACCCGGATCCGCGACCTGATCGGCGAGGACAAGGTCGGCAACGGCACGCGCATCGAGTACACCCTGTCGGGCATCGTGTGGTTCAGCGAGAAGAACAAGTACCGGGCCGACGTCAACAACTACGGGACGGTCCCCATCAAGATCGTTTCAGCGGCGCTCAAGGTCGCCCGCTAGATCACGGCTCCGTCGTCGCCGTCATCGCGCGGGTCGTCGCCCATCCGCAGGACCAGGGCGACGAAACCGCCGATGAAGGCGGCGACCGCGAGGAACGCCGCCCAACCGGGGGCCTCCCAGTCGAACAGGACCGTGGCCAGGATGTAGACGGGCCCGCCGACCAGGGCGGCCCAGGCCATCCGGGTCACCGGGTCACCCAGCGGGATCGGTTCGGGCGGCGGGGGAGTGTAGCCGTTGTCCTCGTCGGGCTCGGGGAAGTCCTCGGGCTCCTCCGACCGCTTGCGCGGGTCGCCGGAGAACACGACCCGGGCGGTCGGCAGGGTGCCGGTCCGGTCCTGGACGTCGCCCTCCTCGGGCAGCACGTCCTCGGCGTCGGGCCAGGACACGTCCGAGGGCGTGTCCCCGTAACCCGCGACGATCTGAGCGAAGATCGCGTCCTCGTCCAGTTCGGGCGGGGACGGGAGCGTTTCGGTGGCGGAGATCCGGTCCCGCAGCACGTTGTCGTGGAGCAGGTCCTCGGCCTCGCGCTGGTGCGCGACGTCCACATACACCCGGTCGAGGGCCTCGGGGTCCTCGGTGGGCTCTTCGAGCAGCGCGTAGGCCGCGATCCCGGCCTGCCTGAGCACGCTCAGCAGCTCGTCTGCCAGCTGCGGAATCAGGTCGATCAGCGGAGCATAGGCATCGGCCGAAAGCCCGTTCTCCCTGCGCTTCACTGCACCCGCTCCCACATGATCGCCGCCTGTCTGCCGTTCAGGAATGCTGAGTCGAGCCTACGGTGCGAATCGTCCCACGCGGTGCAAGGGGGCGAGATCAGTAGGTCAGACGATGACGAGCACAACAGCCGGGGGTCCCAGGTTCATCCCGGCAATGCGATGATGTTCACCAACTTGAGTCCGGAACGCGGTCAAAAGGTCGCGTGGAGAGAGGCGTGAACGATGTTCTGGTGGGTCGTCAAGTGCATCGTGGGGCCGGTCATCACGGTCCTGTGGCGGCCGAGGAACTCCGGCATGGACAACGTGCCGAAGACCGGGCCGGTGATCCTGGCGAGCAACCACCTGTCGTTCGCCGATCACTTCTTCGGGCCGTTGCCGCTGCGCAGGCCGATCGTCTTCCTGGGCAAGCGCGACTACTTCACCGGCAAGGGCGTCAAGGGCCTGCTCAGCAAGATGTTCTTCAGCGGCGTCGGGGTGATCCCGCTGGACCGCACGGGCGGCAAGGCCAGTGAGGAGGCCCTGGCCACCGGCCTACGGGTGCTGGCCGAGGGCAAGCAGTTGGGGATCTACCCCGAGGGCACCCGGGTGCCGGACAACCGGCTGTTCCGCGGCAAGACCGGGGTGGCGCGGCTGGCGCTGCAGGCCAGGGTCCCGGTCGTCCCGATGGCCATGATCAACACTTTCGAGCTGATGCCGTCCGGGCACAAGCCCCGGTTGTTCGGGCTGCCTGGTCGTCCCGGCGTCCGGTTCGGCAAGCCGATGGACTTCTCCCAGTACTACGGCCGCGACGATGACCGCGAGGTCCTGCGGCTGATCACCGACCAGATCATGCAGGGCATCCGGGAGCTGTCCGGCCAGCAGTACGTCGACCGGTACGCCGCCGACGTCCGGGCCGAGCAGCAGGGCAAAGCGCCCCGGGCGCAGGCCGACGACGAGTGAAGATCGAGGCTCCGCTGTGGAGGGCCATCGCGATCTTCCGGGTGGTGGCGCTCGGCTACGCGGCCGTCCTCATCGCGCGCAACCACTCCGCCTACCAGCACCCACTCGGCGGTGGGGCGGTCCTGGCGGTCATGGCCGGGTGGACCGGCGTGGCCATCGAGATCTTCCGTGATCCGGCCCGGCGGCGGTGGCCGTTCCTGGCCGCGGACCTGGGCATCGCGGTGCTCTGCCTGCTCGCCACCGGGCTGGTCGAGACGCAGGCCAACCTGGCCGGTGGAAGCGCCAACCTGTCGAGCAGCTGGGTCGCCGCTCCGGTGCTGGCCTGGGCGGTCCAGGGCGGCAAACGCTGGGGGATCACCGCTGCGGTGCTCATCTCCCTCGCCGACTTCGGCCTGCGCGGGCTCTACGCCGGGCACCTGTCGCAGACGACCTTCAACGGGACCGTCCTGCTGCTGATGGCCGGGATGGTCGTCGGCCACATGGCCAAGCTCGCCCGGGTCGCCGAGACCCGGCTGGCGCACGCGATCGCGCTGGAGACCGCTACCCGGGAACGTGAACGGCTGGCCCGCGACATCCACGACTCCGTTCTGCAGGTTCTGGCCCTGGTCCAGCGGCGCGGCGGCGAGCTGGGCGGCGAGGCCGCGGAGCTCGGCCGCCTCGCCGGCGACCAGGAGGCGGCCCTGCGGTCCCTGATCGGCACTCCGGCCGCGTCGGTGGAGCCCGGCGAAGCCGACCTCAGGCTGCTGCTCTCGCCCCACTCCTCCTCGTCAGTGAGCGTGGCGACCCCGGCGACCCCGG